>NZ_CALIND010000086.1:0-11302 GCF_938045175.1 uncultured Tepidimonas sp. | reverse complement strand
CGGGGTTACTTCCGGAGATGGATGAAGATGAGACACTGAGTGTTGCAGCAATCTACTCCATCTCACAACCTGGCTCGATCGAGTTTCCTCTTCTTCGCCCCTTTCGCTCGCCACACCATACAGCGTCTTCTGTATCGTTGGTGGGGGGAGGGAGTAACCCAAAACCGGGTGAGATCTCTCTTGCGCATCAGGGGGTGCTGTTTCTGGATGAGTTGCCGGAATTCCCCCGCCCTGCGTTGGAGGCGCTGCGCGAACCGCTGGAGACCGGCCGGGTGCGCCTGTCGCGCGCGGCGCGCCAAGTCGAGTACCCGGCGCGCTTTCAGCTCGTCGCGGCCATGAACCCCTGCCCCTGCGGCTATCTGGGATCGACGATACGCGCCTGCCGCTGCACGCCGGACCAGGTGCAGCGCTATCGCCACCGGCTCAGCGGCCCCCTGCTCGACCGCATCGACCTGCAGGTGGACGTGCCGGCACTGCCACCCCAAGCCCTGTTGGAGGCGGCGCCCGCGGAATCCACCGCCGTGGTGCGCGAGCGTGTGCGCGCAGCGCGCGAGCGGGCGCAGGCGCGGCAGGGGCACCCGAACCACGCGCTGCAGGGTGACGCGCTGCTGGCGCACGCGGCGCTGGACACGGCCGCGCGGCAACTGCTGCAGCAGGCGGCCACCCGCCTGGGCTGGTCCGGTCGCGCCACACACCGGGCGCTGCGCGTGGCGCGCACGATCGCCGACCTCGCCGGCAGCGAGCGCGTGCAGGCCGCGCATGTGGCGGAAGCGCTGCAGTATCGCCCCGCGCCCCCGCCGATGCCGTCATAATCGGCTGCAACCAGGGAGGCCAAGTTCCATGACGCACTGCCATGCCTGACGACGCAGCCGATCCCCTCGTTAACACGCAACGATCCTCTGGACCCGCCGCACTTCGGTGGCCTACTCCCCCATATGTGGGCTACGCCGCGGACGACGGTGCCGACGGACCGAAGCCGTGCGAGGTCGAGGGAGCCAACCGCCAGACCCGATCGTGTTTGTTGATCGCGGTTGATTGGGAGCGGCGTGTCATCCAGGTTCAGGTGCCCCCGTCGCGCGCGGTGGTGCCCCTGCGTTTCGACATGTTCCGGCGGCTGGTCCTGGCGGAGCCGTTGGCCCCGACGAACACGCTGCTCGCGGGCGAGGCAAATCGCCAATTAGAAGAACTCGTTGACTATCGTCCACGGCTTCCCTACCGGCTTTCATGGCGTGATGGGAGCATCCACGAAGGCACGACCATCGGCCACGCGGAAACGGATGCCGGCCTGTTTCTCTTCGAGCCCATCGACGACCAGGACCGGGTGCGACGCATCTTCATTCCCAGGGAGGCTTACGAAGCGTTTCATATCGGCGAAGTGATCGGTCAGGTGCTGATTGCGCAACAGGCCATCACACCCGACGCCGTCGAGCGTGCAGCGCGCGAACAGGATGCCTTGCGTCAACGCAAGCTCGGGGATTTCCTGCTGATCGAGGAAATCGTCACGCCCGAGCAACTCCTCCAGGCGCTGGAGGAGCAGCAGCGCATGCCACTCGTTCGTATTGGCGAGGCGTTGACGGCCCTGGGCTTCATCACCGAAGCACAGCTTCAGGAAGCGCTCGAAAAACAAAAACGCGAACGCAACACCCCGCTGGGCGAATTGCTCGTTCGCACAGGTCAATTGTCGCGCGAACAGCTGCGCATCGCGCTGGCGCGCAAGATGGGCTACCCGGTCGTCGACCTGACGCAGTTTCCGGTCGACGCGGACGCCCTGCGCCGCGTGCCGCTGGCGACCGCACGCAAGCTGCGCATCGTGCCACTGCTGTGGCAGACCGGAACGCTGATCATTGCGGCCGAGGACCCGTCACGCCGCGCGACGATCGACGAGCTGGAGTTCGCACTGCAGTGCAAGGTGGTCCCGGCACTCAGCAGCCAGTCGCTGGACAGCCACACCATCACCGACCTCTACGCCCGCTTCGGGCTCGACGCCGGCACGCCGCCGGTGGCCGACGCCGACGCCAGCGTTCCCACGTCACCGGAACAGCTGCTCGAGTCGCTCGAACAGGGAACAGACGACGAGACGGAAACCGCGCCCCCGGTAGAGCAATCCGACAACTCACTGGTGCGGCTCATCAACACCATCATCATCGACGCGCACCAACAAGGGGCCTCGGACATTCACATCGAAACCTACCCGGGCAAACGCAAGGTGCGCATCCGCCTGCGCAAAGACGGGCGGCTGCGGCCATACATGGAGTTGCCACACACCTACCGGGCAGCGCTGGTGGCGCGCATAAAAATCATGTGCGAGCTCGACATCTCCGAGCGACGCAAACCCCAAGACGGCAAAATTGAATTTGCGAAATTTTCGCCGCAACACCGCATCGAGCTGCGCGTGGCCACCATCCCCACCCATGGCGGCGCGGAAGACATCGTTCTGCGCATTCTGGCGTCGGCCAAACCGCTGCCTGTAGAAGCGTTGGGCATGGCCCCAGAGAACCAAACCCGGCTGCTGAAGGCGGTACAAAGACCCCATGGCATGGTGCTGTGCGTTGGCCCCACCGGCTCGGGCAAGACGACCACGCTGCACTCGCTGCTGCAACACCTCAACACGCCCGATCGCAAAATCTGGACGGCCGAGGATCCCGTCGAAATCACCAATCCCGACTTGCGTCAAATTCAGGTCAACCCCCGCATCGGCTGGACGTTCAGCGCGGCGCTGCGGGCGCTGCTGCGCGCCGACCCCGACGTGATCATGGTAGGGGAGATCCGCGACGCCGAAACCGCGCAAATGGCAGTCGAGGCGTCGCTCACAGGTCACCTGGTGCTGTCGACCCTGCACACCAACAGCGCGGCCGAGACGGTGACACGGCTGCTGGACATGGGCATGGATCCGTTCAACTTTGCGGACTCGTTGGCCGCGGTGCTGGCACAACGCCTGGTGCGGCAGTTGTGCCAGCACTGTCGCGTGCAAGAGCCGCTGGATGCCGCCACCTTGGACGAGCTCATGGCCGATTATGCCCACGCGCTTCCCGAGGATATGCGGCCATCGCCGAATGCGTTACGCGACGAATGGCTGGCCCGCTACGGCCAGGGTCAAATGGGGCTCGGCCACGCGCGTGCCCGTGGTTGCCCGCAGTGCGACCACACGGGCTACAAAGGACGCATCGGCATCCATGAGCTGCTGGTGGTGGATGCGCCGCTGCGGCGGCTGATCCAAACGAAAGCCGCGCCCGAAGCGCTGGTGCGCTCGGCCATGAGCACCGGTTACTTTCGCACGCTGCGCCAAGACGGCATCCTCAAGGTATTGCAGGGCCTGACAACCGTCGACGAAATCCGCGCCAGCACCGCGCACTGACGCGACCGCTGCGCGCAGCGGGGCGGGCCGTGATGACGGCGATGCGGCGCGCGCTGCAGCCACATGCAAAAACCACCGGAGCGCGGCACCGCACACAGCGCTAACGCTCACGATGGCCACTGTCACGCGACGCCGTCAGCCGCTCGGGTGCCGACCAGCCGCCGCCCAGGGCTTTGAACACCGCCACCGTCGCGCTCAACTGGGCGCGGCGGTTTTCCACCACGCGCAGCCGCGCCGCATAGGCGCTGCGCTGGGCATCGAGCAGCTCCAGGTAACTCGCATAACCCACCTCGTAACGTTGCTGCGCGGCACGCAACGCCCGCTCGCTGGCCTGTGCAGCCGCCTCCACGTCGGCTTGCGCGGCACGCGCGGCCTCCCAATCGGTCAGCGCATCGCCCACATCGCGAAACGCCGCCAGCACCGCTGCGCGGTAAGTCGCCAGTGCCTCGCGCTGACGCGCCTCGGCCTGGGCGGTTTGCGCGCGCCGCCGCCCCGCATCGAAGAGGGGCAAGTCCAACGTCAGGCCCAGTGAGCCAAACCGCGCACCGCTCTTGAGCAAGTCCGCCAGCTCGGTGCTGAGCCCACCTGCCGCCCCCGTCAGCACGATGCTGGGGTACATCGCCGCACGCGCCACACCGATTTGCGCGTTGGCGGCAGCCAACAAGGCCTCGGCTTGCCGCACATCGGGGCGACGCTCCAGCAGCGCCGAGGGCAGCCCCGGCGGCGGCACGGGTGGCAGCGGCATGTCACCGAGCCGCCCCGGCTCGAGCTGCAGCGCTGGCTGCCCGGTCAACAGCGCCAATTGCGAGCGCACCAGCTCACGCTGGCGCTGCAATTCGCGCCACTGCACAGCGGCCTCGGCTCGCTCCGCTTCGGCTTGCTCCACCTCCATACGGGTGGCCGCACCGGTTTGCAGGCGCAGCTGCAACAGCCGCAGGCTCTCCTCGCGCGACGCCAGCGTCTCGCGGCTGAGCGCGATTTGCTCATCGAGCATACGCAGCGTGAAGTAACTTTGGGCCACCGAACCGCTGACCGTCTGCCAAACGACCTCGCGAGCGTAGTCCGTGGCCAGCGCCTGGGCACGCGCCGCCTCCGATGCCCGGCGCAATCGGCCCCAGAAATCGATCTCGAAACTCGTGGTGCCCGCGAGCTGGTAGGTTTCGTACGCGGCCCCGGTACCACCGGGGGCCAACGCGCTGCTGCGCTGGCGCGTCGCCGCGGCGTTCAACCCAAGGGTTGGCCAGCGCAAAGCCTCGGCCTCGCGCAGCAGCGCTTCGGCCTGTTCCACGCGCGCCGCCGCCGCCTGCACATCCGTGTTGTGGCGGCGCGCGGCCTCCATCAGCTCGTCGAGCGTGGGGTCACCCAACAGCGTCCACCACGTCGGCGACACCGTCGCCGTGGCCTCGGACTTCGTGACGGTGGCCACCGGAAAGTGCGCAGGCAACTCTACTGCGGGACGCTCGTAGTCCGGCCCCACCATGGCGCATCCGCCCAGCACAGCCACCCCCAACAGCGACCCCCATCGCCGCGCAGTTCCTCGTGCATGCAACGTCATACCGACACCTCCTCGGCTGCGCCAGACGCATGGCCGTGTGTGGGGCGCGGCTTGCGCGCCAACAAGGTGAAAAACAGCGGGATGAACAGCGGAGCCACGAACGTCGCCACGACCATGCCGCCAAAAACGCCCGTGCCCATCGATTGCCGGGCGGCGGCACCGGCACCGGTGGCGATCATCAGCGGCACCACCCCCAGACCAAACGCCAGTGAGGTCATCACGATGGGGCGAAAGCGCAGCCGGGCGGCTTCGCGCGCGGCGGCCACGGCCGACAGGCCGCGCTCCATGCCTTGCATGGCGAATTCGGCAATCAAGATGGCATTCTTCGCCGCCAGACCGATGAGCACCACCAAGCCGATCTGGAAGTAGATGTCGTTTTCCATTCCGCGCAAAAACACCAGCAACAACGCCCCCGTCACGGCAAACGGCACGGCCAGCATCACCGCCAGCGGCACCCCCCAACGCTCGTAGAGCGCCGCCAGAATGAGGTACACCATGATCAACGCAAAGCCGAAGGCGAACACCGAAGCATTGCCCGTGCGCTTCTCCTGATAGGCCTGCCCGGTCCACTCGATGCTGTAGCCGGGCGGCAGGGTTTCACGCGCCACCTGTTCGACGGCGGCGATGGCCTCGCCCGAGCTGTAGCCCGGTGCAGCGTTACCGAAAATCTTGGCCGCGATATAGCCGTTGTAGCGCTCCACCTGCTCGGGGCCGACGATGTTGTCCACGCGGATGAGCGCTTTGAGCGGGATCATCTGCCCGCTGGTGCGCGAGCGCACATACAGCCGTCCCAAATCCTCGGGCCGGGCGCGGAAGGGGGCATCGGCCTGGATCGTCACCCGATAGGTACGCCCCTGGCGGTTGAAGTCGTTGACGTAGTACGACCCCATCTGCACCTGCAAAGCGGCAAACACCTCGTCCACCGACACCCCCAGAGCCAGTGCCTTTTCGCGATCGACCTCCACGCGCAGCTGTGGCACCGTGGGGCGGTAGAAGGTGTTGAGGCCGGTCAGTGCGGGGTGGCGACTGAGTGCCGCGATGAAGTCCTGCGTGACCTGGGCCAACTTCATCGGGTCGGGCTCGGTGCGCCCCTGCACATAGACCTCAAAGCCGCCCGCCTGGCCCAACCCCATGATGGCCGGCGGATTGAAAGCAAAGGCAATGCCGTCGGGCAGCGCCAGGCCCATGCCCGAGACGGCTTGCGCCAGCGCCTGCGCGCTCTGTTGCCGCTGCTCCCACGGCTTCATCGGGATGAAGATCGTCGCGGCGTTTGCCTTCGCGCCACCACCGATAAAGTCGAAGCCATTGATCGCGAAGAAGTTTTGAATGGCTGGGTTGTCCGCGTTCATTTGCCGCAGCGTCTCGGTGGCGCGCTGTGTGCGCGCCAGCGTCGCGCCATCGGGCAACACCACCGAGGCGATGATGTAACCTTGGTCTTCCTCTGGCACAAAACTGCTGGGCACCGTCACCAGGAGCCAGCCGCCCCCCCCCAATATCAGCACAAAGGCCACCAGCGCCGCCAGGCGCCGCCGCAGCGCCAAGTCCACCCCGCGCAAGTAGTGGTCGGTCAACCACTGAAACCCGCGATTGAATGGCGCAAACCAGCGCTCGGCGCGCGTGGGCCCTCCGGGCGTGTGCGGCTTGAGCAGCAGGGCGCACAGCGCCGGTGTGAGCGTCAGCGCCACCACCCCGGAGAGCACCACCGAGATGGCCACCGTCACCGCGAACTGGCGATAGAGCTGCCCCGCGATCCCACCCATAAATGCCACGGGAATAAAGACCGCGCACAGCACCAGCACGATGCCCACCACCGCACCGGAAACCTCGCGCATCGCTTCGACAGCGGCGGCAAACGGGCTCAAGCGCTCCTCGCGCATGAGGCGCTCGACGTTTTCGATCACGATGATGGCGTCGTCCACCACGATACCGATGGCCAACACCATCGCGAACAGCGTGAGCGTGTTGATCGAAAAACCCAGCAGCCACAACCCCGCAAACGTGCCGATCAACGATACCGGCACCGCCAGCATGGGGATGAGCGTGGCGCGCCACGTCTGCAAGAAAACATACACCACCACCAGCACGATGAGGGCGGCCTCGAGCACCGTCTTGGCCACCTCATGGATGGAGGCGGACACAAACCGGGTGGTGTCGTACGGGATGAGGTACGCCACATCTTCGGGGAAGCGCTCGCGCTGCAACTCGGCCATCTTGGCCTTGACCGCATCGCCCACATCCAGCGCGTTCGCCCCCGATTGCAAGAACACGCCAATGGCGATGGAGGGCTTGCCGTCGACGTAGCTGGACTGGTCGTAGCTTTGTGCGCCCAGCTCCACCCGCGCCACGTCTTTGAGTCGCAACACCCCGTTAGGGCCGTCGGCGCGCAAGACGATGTTGCCAAACTCCTCGGGCCGCAGCAGTCGCCCACGCGCGGTGACGGTGTAAGTGAGCACCTGGCCTGCCGGGGCCGGCTCGGCACCGATTTTGCCAGCCGCGTACTGGGCGTTTTGCGCGCTGATGGCCGCCGCGACGTCAGCCGGCGTGACACCCAACTGCGCCATGCGCTCGGGATGGAGCCACACCCGCATGGAATAGTCACGCGCGCCAAACACCTGCACGTCGGCCGCGCCTGGGATGCGCTTGAGCTCATCCACGATATTGAGCGTGGCGTAGTTCGACAGGAACAGCTCGTCGTGGGTACCTCGCGGCGAGGTCAGTGCAATCACCAACAAAAAGTTGTTGGAGCGCTTGGCCACCACCACGCCATTGCGCCGCACCTCATCGGGCAAGCGCGGCATCGCCAATTGCACCCGGTTGTTGACATTGAAGGTGGCTTTGTCGATGTCGGTGCCCACCTCGAACGTGGCGGTGATCTCGACGGTACCGTTGGAGGATGCGCTCGAGCTGAAGTACAGCAGCCCCTCCACGCCCGAGAGCTGCTCCTCGATCGGCGCAGCCACCGTGGTGGCCAGCGTTTCGGCCGATGCCCCGGGGTACGACGCGGTGACGGTCACGGTCGGTGGGGCAATCTCGGGATACTGCGCAATGGGCAGCACGCGCATGGCCACCAGTCCGGCCAGCACGACGACGATGGACAACACGGCCGCAAAAATCGGCCGCTCGATAAAGAAGCGGGAATTCATGCGCCCTCCCTTAGTGGCCCGTGCTCGTCTGTGCTGCAGCCGCGGCCGCGGCGGTGTGCACGGTCACCGGCATGCCCGGTCGCAGCTTCATCAGGTTGTCGACGATGACGGAGTCGCCCGATTGCAGCCCTGCCGTCACCACCCAATCGCCGCCCCACCAACCGGCGGTTTGCACGGTAACGGGCTGGGCATGCCCATCGCGCACCACCCACACCCGATGCCCTTCTTCGTTTTGCACCAAGGCCGCTTGCGGAACCAAAAACCCTTGCGTTTGCCCAGCCACCACCTGCACCTTGACAAATTGCCCCGGTAACACGCGCAACCGCGGATTGGCAAACTCGGCCCGCAGCGGCACCGTGCCCAGCGCGGGGTCGACCGTCGAGCCCGTAAAATTCAACCGCCCGGGCTCCAACAGCGGCTCGCCCCGCTCATCGAGCACGCGCACCTGCGTGCCAGCGGCGGCGCGCAAGCGCGCCCATTCCGCTTCGGACACTGCAAACCGCACCCAAATGGGGTGGGTCTGCGTCACAGTGGTCAACAAACTGTCCGTGCCTGGATTGACCAACGCCCCCTCGGACTTGAGCGAGCGCCCCGTCACCCCCGCGATCGGGGCGGTCACCGTGGTGTACGACAGGTTCAGCTCGGCTTGGCGCACCTGTGCCTGGGCTGCCGCCACCGCGGCCTGGGCCAACTGCAGTGCCGACAGCGCGTTGTCCGCCTCGCGCTGGCTGACGGCCTGGGATTGCGCCAACGGACGCACGCGCTCATACTCCCGCTGCGCCTGCGCCAGCTGGGCTTGCTGCTGCGCCAGCTGCGCGCGCGCCTGCTGCAGCGCGATCTCGAACGGCGCGCGCTCGATCTCGTAGAGCACCGCACCGGCGCGCACCGGCTCGCCCTCTTGGTAGCGCTGTCGCTCGATCAAACCGCTGACGCGCGCGCGCACCTCTACCTGCTTGGAGCCTTCCGCTTGCCCCACGGCTTCCAGCATCAGCGGCACCGTTTGCGCCTGCATCACCCGCACCTGCACCGGCAGCGGCGGCATCTCGTGTTCCGACGCAGACTCACCCACCGCCCGCTGGCAGCCAGCCAGCAGCGCGAGCACCCCCAAGGCCGCGCCCAACGCGGCTCGGCTTCGATTCCACACAGCACACCCTCCTATCGAGATTGTGAGAGCTCTGGATTTTACATACATTTGTGTATGTATGTTTACTGTGCGAAAATTTATGATATGGCTCGCTGCACCAAAGAGGAGGCTCTGCAAACCCGTGCCCGCGTGCTGGAGGCGGCACGCACGGTCTTTCGGGAACGAGGGGTCAGTCGCACAACATTGGAAGACATCGCCAAAGCGGCTGGTGTGACGCGCGGCGCGGTCTATTGGCACTTCGCCAACAAGGGGGACGTGCTGCAGGCGATGTTTGACGAGGTCTCCATCCCGCTCATTGATCGGCTCGACGACACGCTGCTGCTAGACCCCCATACCGATGCGCTGGGGCGCGTGCGCAACTTTTTGCTGCAGCTCATCGGCTCCATCCAGCGCGACGAGCGGCTGCTGGCCATCATGGAGATCTGCGAATTCAAGTGCGAATTTGTGCAGGAGCGGGCCGCAGACTTGGAGGAGTGGTGCCTGCACATCAACGACTTGCAGGGCAAGCTGACGAGCACGTATGAAATCGCGCAGCGCGAGGGCAGTTTGCGCCCCGATCTGTCGCCGGCACTGGCGGCATGGGACACGCAGTGCTTTCTGGCCGGGCTGATTCGTCTGTGGTTGCTGGCACCGGCGTCGTTGGCGGCGCTGGGCACGCCTGAGGCGCTGATCGAGCAGCACATCGCGCTGCGCAAGCGCTGCGCGACCGAGCTGACGCCCTCTTCAGCCGGCGCGGTAACGGTCGGCCCGGCCGAGCGCGGCTAATCCAATAACGGAGCCAACCAGCGGGCCAGCTCCTCGACGGGCATCCCACGGCGCGCGGCCATGTCCTCGAGCTGGTCGCGGCCGATCTTGCCGACGTTGAAGTAGCGCGCCTCGGGGTGCGCGAGGTAAAAGCCGCTGACGCTGGCCGCAGGCGTCATCGCCAGGCTCTCGGTCAGTCCCATGCCGATATCGTCGCAGCGCAGCAGCGCGAAGAGGTCGCGCTTGACCGTATGGTCCGGGCACGCCGGGTAACCCGGTGCGGGGCGGATGCCTTGGTATTTTTCGGCGATCAGCTCTTCGTTGGTCAGCCGCTCGTGCGGCGCGTAGCCCCACAGTTCGGTGCGCACGCGCTCGTGCAGCCGCTCGGCCAGCGCCTCAGCGAGCCGGTCGGCCAGCGCCTTGAGCATGATCGCGCTGTAGTCGTCGTGCGCAGCCTCGAACGCCGCCGCGCGCGCCTCGGCGCCGATACCCGCCGTCACCGCGAACACCCCCACGTAATCCGGCACGCCACTGGCCAGCGGCGCGACGAAGTCCGCCAGACAGCGGCTGGGGCGCATCACGCCGTCGATCTCTTCCTTGGCGGCCTGTTGCCGCAAGTTGTACCAGGTCAGAACCGGTTGCGTGCGCGACTCATCCGCATACAGCACGACATCGTCGCCCTCGCCGCTGGCGGGCCAGAACCCCACCACCGCGTGCGCCGTCAACCAGCGCGCGTCGATGAGGCGCTTGAGCATCGCCTGCGCATCGGCAAACACCTTGCGCGCCTGCTCGCCCACCACCTCGTCGTCGAGGATGGCCGGATACGGCCCCGCCAGGTCCCAGGTCTGGAAAAACGGCCCCCAGTCGATGTAGCGTGCGATCTCGGCCAGGTCGTACTGGCGAAAGACGCGCCGGCCCAGAAAGCCGGGGCGCACCGGCTGCCACGCCGACCAGTCGATGGGCGTGCGGTTGGCCCGCGCCTTGGCCAGCGGCCACAGCGGCGTGGGCTTCTTCGCCGCGTGCTGGGCGCGCACGCGCGCGTAGTCGGCGCGCAGCTCGGCGACGTAGGCCTCGCGCTGCTCCCCCAGCAGCGCCTGCGCCACGCCAACGCTGCGCGACGCGTCAGGCACGTACACCACCGGCCCGCTGTACTGTGGCGCGATCTTGACCGCCGTGTGCACGCGGCTCGTCGTGGCGCCGCCGATCAGCAGCGGCACGCCGCGCTCGCGGAACCACGGGTCCTTTTCCATTTCCGCGGCGACGTGCTGCATCTCCTCCAGACTCGGGGTGATCAGGCCCGACAAGCCCACGATGTCGGCATTGACCTCCTTGGCCTTGGCGAGGATGTCGTGGCAGGGCAC
>NZ_CALIND010000085.1:0-27937 GCF_938045175.1 uncultured Tepidimonas sp. | reverse complement strand
CAGGGGGGCGACACCGCTGAACACCCGGTAGCGGCCCGGTGCCAGGTCGCACAGCATCACCACCAGCGCCGGCTCGTCCCAGTACTCGACCCCCGTGGCGCCAATGCCCACGCCGACCGCCCCCACCCAATCGGTCACCTGGGGCAGCTCGGCGCCCAGATACGCCAGGATCTCGGCGGCCGCGCCCGCGTAGTGGTCGGTCAGGTACACCAACGCCAGCGGCGTGGTGGTGTGACCCGCGTCGCCGCCGTGGGTAGCGCCACCTCCGGCCGCGGGTGCCGCCGACGCCCGCGCCGCCAACTGGGCCCGCAGCTGCGTGACCACCAGCGCCGCCGCCACCGGCCACTGGGGGTGGGTGGCGTGCGCACAGACGAATCGCTTCACGAGCGGGACCTCCGTGAAGAAGCCCGTGCAGAAGCCGGGCGCAAGGCCGCTGGCGCCGAGGCGCTGGCCGGGGGGCGGGCACGCTTGGGGCGCGCCGCGGGTGGTGGGGCTGGCGGCGGCTCGGGCGGACTCGGGTCGGGGGCAGCCTGCTGGGCCATGTCCTGCATGGCCTGCGCGGCGATGCCCTGAAACTGCTCGGTCAACGCGCGCCACCAGCGCACGGGATCGACGCCGGGCACGGCGGGCGCGGGCGCCCCTGCCGCGGCGGTGGAAGGCTCGCCGCAGGGTGCGTCGGGGGTCTGCGCGGCGCCGGAGGCCCTGGCGGCCGACGCCACTGCAGCGCCGCCCGCCAGGGCCTGCGCCATTTCGGCCAGACTGACATTCATGCCCTTGAGCGTCGCCAGGGTCATGCGCTGCACTTCCAGCGCCTGGATCGTGGCCTGCAGCGCGCGGGCGTTTTGCTCGAGCCAAAAGTGCACGGCCTTCAAATCGCGAATACGGCGCTCGAGCTCGTCGGGGTCGAACACGGGCGCGACCCACTGGGCCACGGGCGGGGCCTCGGGCGCGGCGTCACGCCCGGCCAAGCCTTGCAAAAAGGCAAACCCGGGAACGTAGCGGGCATAGGGAGCGAACGCGGCGTGCAAGGCGCTGAAATCGGGCGAGGTCATGACGGGCTCCCAGGCGCGGCGGGCGCCAACTGGCGTGAAGGTTACCGTAGCATGCCACAGGGCGCCCATCCGCGATACCCCACCCGAGCACCGCAGGGGCTTGATCGGCATCAAACCCTGCACCAACCCCACTGGTGCGGCGCGCGGAATGTGGCCACAATTCCAGCATCGGCCCGCGGGGCCACACATCAGACACCAGGATCCCATGAGCCAACCCATCTCGGACACCTTCGCCCAGCAACTGCAGCAGATGCGCACCGAGCTGATCGCCCAGATTCGGGCCCAGCGTGGCGGCAAGATCGGCCGCGCCGAGGCGGCCCCGGATCCCCACGACATCCAAAGCGGGGACTGGTCGCAGGTCGACGGCGAGCGCGATCTGGCGCAGGCGCTGGATGCGCGCGAAACCGCCGAGCTGCGCGCCATCGACGACGCGCTGGAGCGCATTCGCCAGGGCACGTACGGGCTGTGCATCGATTGTGGCGCCGAGATCCCCGCGGCACGCCTGCACGCCGCCCCCACCGCCCTGCGCTGCCTGGATTGCCAGGCCCGCTACGAGCGCAGCCACCCCGTGGCCACGCCGTCACTCTGACCGGCGGCGGGCCACGTCACGTCGATCGCGCCGAAGGGCTCACGCCCGTCGGGCAGGCGGGCTTCGATCTGGACACGGTCGCCCGCCGTCAACCAGGGCGTGCTGATGTGGCCCAGGGCGCGCGCCTCGGCAGCCCGGCGCATCGCCAGCGAGGCGTAACCACGCGGCCACGTGGGCGGATCGCCCTCGATACACGGGGTGGGCAGTACCCCACCCGCGACCACGACCCCCGCTGCCAGCCCCCGCCAGCGCGCTGCGTTGGCCAACAACGACCCAAATGAGTTGGGCTGGTCGGCGCCGTCCGCGATGCCGAGCTTGCGCCCTTGACAGACCGTGGTCACGCTCAGCGCCAGCCGCCCGTCGCGCCACGCCGACCCCAGCTCGTCGGGCGTGACCACGCACGGCGCGACGCTGACGCCCCAGGGCCGCTCGGGGGCATCGTAGCCGTGGCGCCACAGGCAGGCCAGCGCCAGCAGCCGCACCCCCTCTAGCGCCGCCGACGCCTCGACCCCTGCCCCCACATCGCCGCAAATGGCCGCCAGCGTCGGGGCGACGTCGGCCACCCCTGCTACCGCCGGCAGCGGCTGCACCGGCCCCCAGAGGGCATCGCTGCGCCACGGCAGCGGCTCGTCGCCGTCGGGCTCGGGCACCCACCAGCCCACGGCGCGCGGCAAGGGAGCCGCACACTGGCGCGGGTCGAACGCGAACGCGTGCCGCGCTTTGCCGTGATCGAGCGTGACCGCCAGATCGTGCAACTGCGGCGCGATGAAATTCCAGTCGTCGAGCGCCTGCTGCAGCGTATCGGCGATGCCGGTGGCGTAGTGCGCCAGCGCGCCGTCGCGCGAGACGACGACCAACTGTCCGTCGCGGCTGCCGTCGCGATAGGTGGCGAGCTTCATGGGTGGCTTCTCCCGAATGTGCGATGCAGGCGCTAGTATCGCGTCCATGAAGGTCGGCGTCTTGCTCGCGCCGCGTCTGCGCATCGCCGCTGCCGTGGCCGGTGTCGTCGCGTTGCATGCGGCGGCGCTGGCGCTGCTGTGGCCGCCCGCGTCCCCCGCGGGCCGCGGCCCCGATGGCGCACGCGCGGCCGTGGTGGCCGCCGCGCTGCTGGCGCCGTCGGCTCGCCCCGCCCCGTTGGAGTCAAAGCCCCAGTCAAAGCCCCCTGCACCGAGGCCCCCCGACGCCCGTCCACGCACCCCACCGGCCGCTGCCCAAACGCCCCCACAGCCCCGCGACGATGGCTTGCCGTCGCGCACGGCAAACACCAGCCCCGCGCTGGCCGAGCCCCCCTCCACCCCCGCCGAGGCACCCGGCGTCGCCGAGGCCCCCGGTGCAGTACCGCAGCCGCCCGAAGCGCTGACGGTAGCCGAGGCTGCACCCCTGCGCCCAGCAAGCCCCGGCAACACGGTCGCGGCGTGGCAACCGCCCCCCTCTGCCCAACTGCACTACGACGTGCTCGGCGAAGCGCGCGGCTTGAACTACCGCGCGCAAGCCACGCTGGACTGGCAGTGGGACGGTGAGCGCTACCGCGCCGAACTCACGTTACGGGCGTTTCTGGTCGGCACGCGCACGCAATCCAGCGTGGGCACCCTCTCGCACCAAGGCCTGCAGCCGCGGCGCTTCGAGGACCGCGCCCGCCGCACGCGCGGACTGACGTTCGAGTGGGCGGCCAGCGGTGCCCCGGCGCACGCCTTGTCGGATGACGGCGCACGGCTCGACGGGCTGCCCGCCGGTACCCAGGATCGGCTATCGGTATTCATCCAACTCGGGCCCTGGGTGGACGGTGCCCAGCCAGGCGAGCGCTGGTCCCTTCCCGTCGTGGGCTCGAACCAGGTCGAGACATGGACGTTCGAAGTCGTCGAGCACGAGCGCCTCGCGCTGCCTGCGGGCGAGTTCGACACCCTGCGGCTGCGTCGCAGCGCCACGGGCACCGCCGAGCGGGGCTTGGGCGTCGAGCTGTGGTTCAGCCCAGCGCTGCCCGGCCTGCCAGTGCGCATCGTGCTGCAGCAGGCCAATGGCGACCGGGTCGATCAACAGTTGCGTGCATGGCGCCACACGGCATCCCCTTGAAAAACGCCGGCCGCGACCCAATATCCGGTACGTCAGCGGACACCACCCACCCCAGTGGACCCGCTGCTTGCAGGGATTCCGTCTTTCGAGGATAGTGTGGCCATGCACATGCTCTACAACTCCGACAGTTTCGCGGTGGTCCACATCCTGGCCAACGCCCAGGAGGTGGCGAGCGCGGCCGACAGCGACACCCCGCGGCCGGTGCTGCCGCGCCACGGGTTCGAGATCGTGGACAAGCGCTCCGGCAAGGAGGTGTACCTGGATGGCTCCTGGGCCGAGCTGTTTCAGCAGCAGATCGAGGCCTGGCAACAAAACACGCCCACCCAGGAAGAAGTCGAGGACACGCTGGAGCGCTACGCGTCGCTGGCGCAAACGCCGGTCGTGGTGCACTAAAAACAGGGGCGGGATGCCCCTGCTGCCATCCGCAGGCAGCCGCTGGCGAGCGGCAACGGTTGGCGCTTACTCCTCCAGCAAACTGCGCAGCATCCAGGCGGTTTGCTCGTGCACCGCCAGCCGTTGCGTCAGCAAATCGGCCGTGGGTTCATCATGGGCTTTGTCCACCAGCGGAAACAGGCTGCGTGCCGTGCGGGCCACCGCTTCGTGCCCTTGCACCAGCAGGCGCACCATCTCCAGCGCCTTGGGCGGCTGCGCCGGCGCGTCCGGCACGGAACTCAGGCGCGCGAATTCGGCGTACGAGCCCGGCGCGATGTGCCCCAGCGCGCGAATACGCTCGGCAATCGGGTCGACCGCGTTCCACAGTTCGGTGTACTGCTGCATGAACATGGCATGCAACGTATTGAACATGGGCCCCGTGACGTTCCAGTGAAAATTGTGCGTGGTCAGGTACAGCGTGTAGGTATCGGCCAATAGGCGGCTGAGGCCTTCGGCAATGGCTGCGCGGTCAGCCGCGTCGATGCCGATGTCGAGGGCGCGGCTGGGATTCGGGGTACGGGCGGTTTTTTTGGCCATAGGTGTTTGCTCCGGTCGAAAACCACAAAGGCGATGCGCCGCGGGGGCGGCGTGGCTGCATCATATCGGCATCCCGGACTATGATGGGGTATGAATGCTCCCGCTCTGACGCGCCGATCCTGGCTGATGGCAGCCGCCGCGTGTTGCGCAGTGGGCGCCGTCGCGCCGACGATGGCCGCGCCCGAGCCGTTCGCGGTGCTCGACCCCGAGCAGCCGCAACGCTGGCTGCGAGCCCGGCTCGAGGCACTGGGCACGCCGCGCTGGCTGCTGTTCGGCGAGCAGCACGATGCCGACATGCACCAGCGTCTGCATGCGTGGGTGGTGCAGGCGCTGGCCGAGCAAGGGCGGCTGCACGCGCTCGTCATCGAGATGGCCGAGCGCGGCCATGGCACGGAGGGGCTGGCGGCCGACAGCACGGAAGAGGCCGTCCGGCAAGCCCTGCGCTGGAACGAAAGTGGATGGCCCTGGCAGCGCTACGGGCCGATGGTGATGGCCGCGGTGCGCGCCGGCATACCGGTGTGGGGCGGCAACCTGCCCCGCACCGAGCACGCACGGGTGATGCGCGAGGCGTACTGGGACCAAATGCTGCCCACACCGGCGCAAGAGGCGCTGCTGCGCGCCATCGACGAGGGCCACTGCGGGCAGCTGCCGCCGACGCAATGGGTGCCGATGGCGCGCATCCAGCTCGCGCGCGACGACGCCATGGCCACCACCCTGCGCGAGCGCTCGCGCGTCGGCCAGACGACGGTGCTGGTGGCGGGACAGCAGCACGTGCGACGCGACCGGGGCGTGCCGGTTCACCTGCAGCGCCACGGCGCGGCGGCCGACGCACCGGGTGTGCTCGTGACCGTCGCCATGGTCAGCGCCAACCATCGCCAAAGCGCGCACGAAGCCAGCGTGGATGCCATCTGGCTCACCCCGGCCACGCCGTCGGTCGATCATTGCGCCGTGTTACGGGGAAGCGGCAACTGAATGCTCATTTCGCCATCAGGTCGACGACCGGGTGCGCAGACGCGCCCTTGTCGGTGATCGGTAGCGTTTGGGCCACCACGCGCAGCACCTCGCGGCCGTACGCCTCGCGCTTCTTGTCGCCCAGGCCGGGGATATCGAGCAGCTCGTGCGCGTGACGCGGCAGCCGCTCGGCGATCGCGCGCAGGGTGGCATCGTGAAAGATCACGTAGGCCGGCAGGTCGTGCTCGCGCGCGACCGCCGCGCGCCACGCCTTGAGGGCGGCCAGCACCTCGCGGCTTTGCAGCGGCAGCCGGGCGTCGCTGGCCACGGCGCGCAGGCGTCGCTCATCGCGGTCGCGCGCGCGGCGCTCGCCGGCACTCGCCGTCGACACCCGCAGGCGTACCCTTTGCTCGCCGCGCAGGATTGGGCGCGCCGCTGGCGTCAGGTGCAGGGTGTGGAACTCGCCCGCCACCTGCACCGCGCCCACGGCGATGAGCTGGCGCAACAGCGCGCGCCACTGGGTCTCGTCCAGCTCGCGCCCGATGCCGAACGTGGACAGCGCCGTGTGGCCGTGCTGGCGCGCTTTGTCGGTGGCTTGGCCGCGCAGCACGTCGATGAGGTGTCCGGCGCCGAACGCCGCACCCGCCTGCTGCAGTCGGTAGATGCACGACAGCAGCTTGCGTGCGGGCTCGGTCGCATCCCAGGTCTGTGGGGGTTGCAGGCAGTTGTCGCAGTTGCCGCATGGGGCGCTCGACTCGCCAAAGTAGGCCAGCAGCTGCTGGCGGCGGCAGTCGGTGGACTCGGCCAGCGCCAGCAGCGCGTCGAGCTTGGCGCGTAGCACGCGTTTGAACGCCTCGTCAGCAGGGCTGTCGTCGATCAAGCGGCGCTGCTGTACCACGTCTTGCAGACCGTAGGCCATCCAGGCGTCGGCGGGCTCGCCGTCGCGGCCAGCGCGGCCCGTCTCCTGGTAGTAGCCCTCGATGTTTTTGGGGAGGTCCAGGTGCGCGACGAAGCGCACGTCGGGCTTGTCAATGCCCATGCCAAAGGCGATCGTGGCCACCATGATGAGGCCGTCCTCGCGCAAAAAGCGGTCTTGGTGGCGCTGGCGCGTGGCGTTGTCCAAGCCCGCGTGGTAGGGCAAGGCGCGCAGGCCTGCGGCCTGCAGGCGCGCGGCCACGTCTTCCACCTTGCGCCGCGACGCGCAGTAGACGATGCCGCTGTCGTGGCCGTGCGGGCCGCCGTGCTCGCGTTCGATGAAGCGCAGCAGCTGGCGCAGGCTGTCGCGCTTTTCCACGATGGTGTAACGGATGTTGGGCCGGTCGAAGCTGGCCACGAAGGTGGCTGCCCCCTCCAACCGCAAGTGGGTGGCGATGTCGGCGCGCGTGATGGCGTCGGCGGTGGCCGTTAGCGCCACCCGCGGCACGCCGGGAAAGCGCTCGGGCAGCAGCGCCAGCTCGCGGTATTCCGGCCGAAAATCGTGCCCCCACTGGCTGACGCAGTGCGCCTCGTCGATGGCAAACAGCGCCAGCCGTCCGGCATCGTGCAGCGCCTGCAGTCGGGCCAAAAAGCGCGGGGTGACGATGCGCTCCGGCGCAGCATAGAGCAGCGTGAGCTCGCCACGCATCAGGCGCTGCTCCACCGCCGCTGCTTGCTCGGGCGTGAGGCTGGAGTTGAGGTAAGCGGCCTCCACCCCGGCTTCGATGAGCGCGCCGACCTGGTCGTGCATTAGGGCAATCAGGGGCGAGACCACGACCGTCACCCCGAGACCGGCGCGCTGGCGCAGAATGGCCGGAATCTGGTAACACAGCGACTTGCCGCCACCGGTGGGCATGAGCACGAGCGCGTCGCCACCTCCCGCCACGTGCGCCACGATGTCGGCTTGCTGGCCGCGAAAGGCGTGGTAACCGAACACCTCGGCCAGCACCGCGTGCGCCTGCGCCCGTAGGTCGGCCACTGACGGAGCCATGCTCACATCTGTTCCCAGGGCAGCCCTTCGAAGCGCCAGCCGTTGACGCTGGAGCGGTGGAAATGCTCGTCGAGCTCGCCCTCGAAGCCGTGCACCACGTGCGCCACGTCGGTAAAGCCCGCCGCTTCCAACGCGGCGCCCGCGTCCAGCGTGCGCTTGCCGCTGCGGCAGATCAGCAGGATGGGCCGGGTTTTGTCCCCCGCCTCTTGCTCCACACGGCGCGCAAAGTCCTGCGGGTCGGGTCGCAAGTCGGGGTATTCGTACCACGGGATGTTGACCACGCCCGGCGGCCGCCCGACGTAGAGCGACTCGATCTCCATGCGCACGTCCACGAACAGCGGACGGCGCTCGGGTGGCTGATCGGCCTGCGCTTGCAGCCAGCGCCAGGCCTCGGTGGGTTGCAGGTGTTTCATCGATCGGTACATCAACGCCGCGCCTGGGCACGCAGCAGGCGCGCGGCATCGCGCGCGAAGTAGGTCAGCACCCCGTCGGCACCCGCGCGCTTGAACGCCAGCAGCGCCTCCATCATCACCGCGTCGTGGTCGAGCCAGCCGTTGGCGGCTGCCGCCTTGATCATCGCGTACTCACCGCTGACCTGGTAGGCGAAGGTGGGCACCTTGAACGCCTCCTTCACCCGCCGCACCACGTCCAGGTAGGGCATGCCGGGCTTGACCATGACCATGTCGGCGCCTTCGGCGAGGTCGAGCGCCACTTCGCGCAGGGCCTCGTCGGTGTTGGCCGGGTCCATCTGGTAGACCTTTTTGTCGGCCTTGCCCAAGTTGGCGGCGCTGCCCACGGCGTCGCGAAACGGGCCGTAGAAGGCGCTGGCGTATTTGGCGCTGTAGGCCATGATGCGCGTGTGCACGTACCCGCGCGCCTCCAGCGCCTGGCGGATGGCGCCCACGCGCCCGTCCATCATGTCACTGGGTGCCACGATGTCCACGCCGGCGGCCGCCTGCACCAGCGCCTGCTTGACCAGCACCTCGACGGTGGCGTCGTTGACGATGTAGCCGCTGTCGTCCAGCAGGCCGTCTTGACCGTGGCTGGTGTAGGGGTCGAGCGCCACGTCGGTCATGACGCCCAGGTTGGGCACGCGCGCCTTGAGCTCGGCGACCACGCGCGGAATCAGCCCGTCGGGGTTCCAGGCCTCGCGCCCGTCCGGGGTTTTGAGCGCGGGGTCGATGACCGGAAACAGCGCCATAACGGGAATGCCCAGCTCCACGCACTCCTCGGCCACCGGCAGCAACTGGTCCAGGCTCAGGCGCTCCACCCCGGGCATGGACGCCACCGGTTCGCGGCGGCCCCGGCCGTCGAGCACGAACACGGGGTAGATCAGGTCGTGTACGGTCAGGTGGTGCTCCCGCACCAGGTTGCGGGTAAACACGTCCCGGCGCAGACGGCGCGGGCGCGACAGCGGGTACGGAGCGGGTGGATAGCAGGAGGTGTCGGATGCGTTCATGACCGTTATTGTGACGGGTTGGCGCCTGGGCTACACTGCTTTGGCTTGTCTTTTGCCCCTTTGCTCTGCACGCCCCGATCATTGCCCGTGTTGTCCACCACCCTGCCCCCGCCTTCGCCGACGCCTAGCCGCGTCGAGCCAGCCGACTGGCGCCTGGCACCCCACTGGCCAGATCTGGCTGTGGCGGTCACCACCCAGGCCGTCGATTCGGTCGATCATCTGCTGCGCGGGCTGGCGCTGCTGGTGCAGCGCGGTCGCCTCAGCGAGGCGGAGTACCACATCCTGGCACAGCCGGCATTGCGCCTGAAGCGCTGCAGCATCCAGGCGCAGCAAATCGTGCGGCTGCACAGCGGCCAGGTGCGCCAGACGCACGAAAAGATCGACCTCGCGCAGATCGTCGAATCGGTGTTGCACGAACGGCGCGACGAGCTGGCACTGGCTGGCGTGACGGTGGTCCGGCAACTGCACCCGGTGGAGCTGCTGATCGATCCCACGCTGGCCTACAGCCTAGTGCAGACGCTGCTGGAGTGGGGGCTGCAGCACGGCAACCGCCTGGATTGGCGCGTCGAGCCGCGGGCCGTGGACAGCGTGGTCGGCGCTGGCGCTGCGCTCGGCGGCCTCTCGGGTTGGCTCGAGCTGTCGGTCGCGTCCAGCGATGCCGACACGGCCGATGCCGCTCGAGAGGACGGCGTGGTGTGGCTGTTGGCGCAGCAGCTCGCGCACACCGACGGCGGCATCGTGCTGCAGCGGGATCGTCAGCCCGACGGATGGCACCTGCGCGCCCAATTTCGCCGGGCCGTCGGCCGCTGACGGGAGTCCTCAGGCCCCCGCGCGCGCCGCTTTGACCTTCAGACGCCAAGCGTGCAGCAGCGGCTCGGTGTAGCCGTTGGGTTGCTCCTTGCCCTTGAAGACCAGATCCAGCGCAGCCTGGAACGCCATGCTCTGCTCGAAGTGCGGCGCCATGGGGCGGTAGTTTGGGTCACCCGCGTTTTGCTGGTCCACTTTCGCCGCCATGCGCTCGAAGGTCGCGCGCACCTGCTCGGGTGTGACGACACCGTGGTGTAGCCAGTTGGCCACGTGCTGGCTGCTGATACGCAGCGTGGCGCGGTCTTCCATCAGGCCGACGTCGTTGATGTCGGGCACCTTGGAACACCCCACCCCTTGGTCCACCCAGCGCACCACGTAGCCCAGGATGCCCTGGATGTTGTTGTCCAGCTCCTGCTGCTTGTCGGCCTCGCTCCAGTGCGGGTTGGGGCTGACGGGCACGGTCAGCAGCCCGGCCAGCAGGGTGTCGCGCTCGGCATCAGCGTCGATTTGTTCCAGCGCTTGCTGGATGGCGGCGACATCGACCTGGTGGTAGTGCAGCGCGTGCAACGTGGCCGCCGTCGGGCTGGGCACCCAGGCGGTGTTGGCACCGGCCTTGGGATGGGCGATTTTTTGCTCCAGCATCGCCTTCATCAGGTCGGGCATGGCCCACATGCCCTTGCCGATCTGGGCGCGCCCGCGCAAGCCGCACTTCAGGCCCACCAGCACGTTGTTGCGCTCGTAGGCGGCAATCCAGGCGCTGGTCTTCATGTCGTTCTTGCGGATCATGGGGCCGGCGAGCATCGCGGTATGGATCTCGTCGCCCGTGCGGTCCAAAAAGCCGGTGTTGATGAACGCCACACGGCTGCTGGCCGCGGCGATGCACGCCTTGAGGTTGACGCTGGTGCGGCGCTCCTCGTCCATGATGCCAAGTTTGACCGTGCTGTCCGGCAGGCCCAGCAACTGCTCTACGCGCGCGAACAGCTCGTTGGCGAACGCCACCTCGCGCGGCCCGTGCATCTTGGGCTTGACGATGTAGATGCTGCCCGCGCGGCTGTTGCGGATCGCCTCACCGCTGGGCAAGCGCCCGTGCCCTTGCAGGTCGTGCAGCGCGATGGTGGTGGTCACCACGGCGTCCATGATGCCTTCCGGGATCTCGCGCACCTGGCCGTCCGCGTCGGTGTACAGGATGGCCGGGTTGGTCATCAGGTGCCCCACGTTGCGCACGAACAGCAGCGAACGCCCGGGGAGCACCAGTTCACCTTGGCCGTCCGGCGTGCGGTAGCGGCGGTCCGGGTTCAGACCGCGCGTGAGCATGCGGCCGCCCTTGTCGAAGCTTTCCGTCAACCAACCCTGCAAAATGCCCAGCCAGTTGCGGTAGCCCAGCACCTTGTCTTCGGCATCGACCGCCGCCACCGAATCTTCCAGATCCAGGATGGTGGACAACGCCGCTTCCAGCACCACGTCGCACACGCCGGCAGGGTCGGTCGCCCCGATGGGGTGTTGACGGTCGATGCGAATGTCCAGGTGCAGCCCATGGTGGCGCAACAGCACCGACGACGGCGCCTCGCCCGCGCCCTGGTAGCCCACGAAATGGGTCGGCTCGCGCAAGCCAGTGACGCTGCCGTCGCGCAGGCGCACACGCAGCGCACCGCCGTCGACGGTGTAGGCCACCGAATCGGCGTGCGACCCCTGCGCCAGCGGCGCGGCCTCGTCCAGCACACGGCGCGCGTAGGCAATCACCTCGGCACCGCGTTTTTCGTTGTAACCCGGCCCTTTGGCGCGACCGTCGTCTTCGGGGATGACGTCGGTGCCGTAGAGCGCGTCATACAGGCTGCCCCAGCGCGCATTGGCGGCGTTGAGCGCATAGCGCGCGTTCAGAATCGGCACCACCAGCTGCGGACCAGCCTGCGTGGCCAGCTCCGCGTCGACGTTGGCCGTGGTCACGCGCACGTCGCCGGGCGGCGGCACCAGGTAGCCGATCGTCTCCAGAAACTGGCGGTACGCCTGCGGGTTTTGGATGGGTCCGGGGTGCGCGCTGTGCCACTTGTCCAGCTCGGCCTGCAGGCGGTCGCGCTCGGCCAGCAAGGCGCGGTTCTTGGGGGCCAGATCGGCCACGATGGCGTCGAACCCTTGCCAAAAGCGCGCGCTGTCGATGCCGGTGCCGGGCAGCACTTGGTCTTCGATGAAGCGATACAGCACTTCGGCCACCTGCAAGCGGCCCACGGGGATACGAGAAGTCGTCATTCGGTTGCTCTCCATGGTGTCAATACTTCACCCGGCGCGCCCGGAAGGGACGTGTCGGGGCAGATACGGATGCTGCAACTGTAGGGCATTGCCGGGGCGAAATCGAGCCCATGCCGCCCTCGTCAGCCATGACTTTTTGTTGAATAATCAGCGCCATGGACCGCGTCAAGGCCATGGAAACCTTCGTCTCGGTGGCGCAGCGCGGCAGCCTCGCCGCCGCCGCGCGTGCCGAGGGCGTGGTGCCCGCCATCATCGGTCGGCGGCTGGACGCACTAGAGGAGCATTTGGGCGTCAAGCTGCTGGTGCGCACCACGCGGCGGCTGACCCTGACGCCGGAAGGCAGCGCCTTTTTGGAGGATTGTCAGCGCCTGCTCGCCGAGCTCGCGCAGGCCGAGGCCAACGTCAGCGCCGGCGGCCAAACCGTGCGCGGCCACTTGCGCATCACCGCCCCTGCAGGGTTTGGGCGCCAGCGTGTGGCGCCGCTGGTGCCGCTCTTTCGCGCGCGCCACCCGGAGGTCACCGTTTCGCTCAACCTGAGCGACCGCCTGGTCGATTTGGTGGCCGAAGGCTACGACTGCGCCGTGCGCGTGGGTGACCTGCCCGACTCCACGCTCATCAGCACCCGTTTGGCCGACAACCGGCGTCTCGTGGTGGCCGCACCCAGCTACCTCCGTCGGCACGGGATCCCGCGCACGCCGCACGACGTGCTACAGCACGACTGCCTGGTGCTGTCCTCGGACGCTTCGCAAACGCGCGGCTGGGCGTTTACCATGACGGAAGCCGACGGGCGGCGCAAGGTCATCCACATCCGCCCCCGCGGCCCACTGGACTGCACCGACGGCCAAGTGCTCTACGAATGGTGCATCGCTGGCCTAGGGCTGGCCTGGCGCAGCACCTGGGAAGTGCAGGCCGACATCGACGCCGGCCGGTTGGTCAGCGTGCTGGACGACTACGCCGCCCCGCCCAACGGCATCTACGCGGTTTACCCCAGCGCGCGCCACCTGCCTCGGCGGGTTCGCGCGTGGATCGATTTCCTCAAGGAGCACTACGGGCGGGAGGGGTTTTGGGGGTGAGCAGGGGAGGCGTCGCCTCAACGCAACACCTCGGCCACCAACAACGCCTCCCCCCTTCCCGCCCGGGCCCGCACCTCGCCCCGCGGCCCGGCCAGTGTGCTCAAGCCGCCGTAGTGGGTGCGGCCCTCCGCGCCACAGGCGTTGGCATAGGCGATGGCAACATGGTGCTCGGCCGCCAGCCGGGGCACGGTCAGCAGCGGCGCGTCGTCGTAGGGCAGCATGTTGGCCGTGGGCACCAAAATCACGCGCGCCCCCTGAGCCGCTAGGGCGCGAACGGTGGCACGCTGCTCGACGTCGTAGCAGATCAACAGGCCGATGCGCCAGCCTTCCCAGTCAAACGGGGTACCCACTTCCTCGCCCGGCGAGAAGCGCTCGGCGTCTGCCGCGCCGAAAAGGTGCACTTTGCGGTGCACCCCCAGCCGCCGCCCGTCGGGGCCGATGGCTTGCGCTGCGTTGTAGGGTCGAGCGCCCGCGGGGTGCGACTCGGGCCAGCCATAGACGATGCCCAGGCGATGGCGCTGTGCGATGGCCGCGACCGCCTGCGCCCAGAGGCCGTCAGCCGGTTGCGCCAGCGCAGCCAACTGCGCGGGATCGATCAAGTAGCCCGTCAGCAACATTTCGGGCGTGACCAACCAGTGCGCCCCCTGTTGCGCGGCTTGTGCTGCTGCGACATCCAGGCACGCCAGTGCGCGGCCGGTGTCCCCAGGCGCAGGGTGGGGCGTTTGCCAGAGGGCAATGCGCAGCGATTGCGCTGGCCACGCGCGGTCGTTCTCCGTTTGCATCCGTGCGTCCATGTCTGCAAGCGTAGCGCAACCTGTGTCCGGCAGATTCCCTCCGTGCACGGTGTCAATCCGGCAGCGCCACGGGCCCGATGTGCGGATACCAATCCCCGGGGCCAGGGTTGTCCGGATGGCTGGCACCACCCAGGTGACGCACGATGCCCCACACCGCGTTGAGGGCCGTTTGCACCGCGCCTTCCACCCACGCCGGCGTGAAGGAAATGTCGTCGCCCGCCAAGAAAATACCGCGCTCGCGCTCGGGCAGCGCGTCCTGCATGAAATGCCCGTACATCCGGTGGTTGTAGCGGTAGTGGCCGGGTAGCGCCCCTTTGAAGGCGCCCAAAAAGTAGGGGTCGGCTTCCCACGAAATGGTGATCGGGTCACCGATGATATGGCTGGCGATGTCGACGTCGGGGTAGATTTTGCGCAGCGCGTCGAGCGCGAGTTGCACGCGCTTCGTGCTGTCGTAGGGCAGCATCTTGAGCGCGTCGCTCATCCACGCATACGACAAGCAGATGACGCCGGGCTTATCGGGCCCGTTGTCGAACAGATAGGTGCCGCGCGTGAGGCGGTCGGTGAGCGTCATGCCCATCACGGGCCAGCCGTTGGCGCGCAGGTCGTTCCAAAACGGGCGATCGACCATCACGAAGGTCTTGGACGACTGCATGTAGCGCGTGCGGTCGAGCGCCATCCAGAGTTTGTGCGAAAACAGCGATTCCTCGCACGCGATCTGCGTCGTGAGCAGCCAGCTCTGGCACGTGACCAACACCGCTTCGTAGCGGCGCGTCGTGCCCCAGGTGTCGGTCACTTCCAGCTGGCCGTTGCCCCCACGCTGGATGGCGCGCACTCCCGGGCGCGGTGCCCCGTGGTGCAGGCGGGCCAGCGTGGTGCCCTGCGGCCAGTGCTCGATGCGCGCCGGCGCGTGCTGCCAAAGGCCCATGGGCACCTGTTGCACACCGCCGACGATGTAGTGTTGGTTTTCGTCGCAACCGGTGAGCACGACGCGCAGGATTTCGAGCATGGAGTTGGGAAAGTCCGAATCCCACCCCCCAGTGCCAAAGCCCACCTGCCCAAACACCTCGCGGTGGTGAAAGCTCAAGCGACGAAATGCACTCGATTGCGCGACGAAGTCGTAGAACGTGCGGTCGTCCCAGCGCGGCACCAGCGCATCCCACAGCGCCTTGACCCGCTCCACGTCACGCTCGCGCATGGCGGTTTGCAGCGCGGTAAAACCCGCGCCCTCCTCCAGCGCGTCGGCCCAGGCTTGCGCCACCTCCTGGAACAGCGGTGGCAGATCCTGCAGCGTGCGCGCCCAGTGGGTTTGGCCCTCCAGATCGATGACGGTGCAGTTGGCCGCGGGCGTCAACGGGTTGGGGAACGGCCGGCTGCCCAACCCCAACAGATGGACGTAGTGGTAAAAACCCGTGGAGGACAGCGGAAAACGCATGCCGCCCAGCTCGGCAATCGCGCCCTGCCCGCCTTCGAAGGGCTGTGAGCGCAACCGCCCGCCCATGCGCGAGGCCTCGTACACCACGGGCTTGAGGCCCAGCTTCATCAGCTCATACGCCGCGGTCAGCCCCGCCATGCCGGCGCCGACGATGGCCACCTCGGTGCCGTAACGGCTAACCGGGACGCGGCCCAAACCGGCGGGGTGAGTGAGCCATTCGTCATAGGCGAAGGGAAAATCCGGGCCGAAGATCGTGATCGGTGCGTCGGGCGCGCGGCGCTGGGGCGCGCGCAGGGTCATCGTGGACATGGGTCGTCTCCTCCTCAGATTCCATCATTCGAACAGGCTGATGAACAGGGCCGCTGCCGTGCCCCACATCATCAGGGCCACCAGGCCGTCGAGTGCGCGCCAGACCTTGAGCGAATTCAGCCGCCGCCCGAGCCAAAACGCCGCGCCGCCCAACAGCAAGAACCACACCACCGAGCCGGTCGCTGCCCCCAGGCCGAAGATGGGCTGCTGCGCGCCCCACGCCAACGACGCGGTACCGATGAGGACGGCCGTGTCCAGCCAGGCGTGCGGGTTGAGCCAGGAAAAGGCCAGCGCGGCCCCAACGGCCTGCAGCGCACTGGTCGGCTGCGCGGCCGGCGTACCGATGGCGGGCACCTGGGGTGCCGCCGGCCCATACCAGAAGCGCCGCGCCGCTTGGTAACCATAGACGAGCAGGAACAAGATCCCGGCCCCGATCAACGCGCCGTGCAGCTTGTCCGACAAGCCGCCCAACTGCGCCAGACCGGCCACGCCCACGGCGATGAGCACGATGTCGGCCACCGCGCACGTGGCCACGGTCAGCCACAGGTGGCGCCGCTGCAAGCCGGTACGGATGACATGCGCATTTTGCGGGCCGATGGCCATGATGAGCGACAGGCTCATCACCAGGCCGGCGGTGAAGCTGGGGGCGGCAAGCACAGACATCGAGGATCTCCCTTGGAAACGACAGGGTTACATGGATCTGCTGGGATGCCAGTGTGCGCCGGCAGCCGCGTTCGTTAAAGCATTTTGACCTTATTTTCGATTCATCAAGTTTTTCTTAAAATCAGCGTCATGCTCGACGCTCGCCAACTGCAAGCCCTATCCGCCGTGGTCGAACACGGCAGTTTTTCCGCAGCGGCCAAGGCCCTGGCCCTGACGGTGGCGGCGGTGTCGCTGCGCGTGCGCGCGCTGGAGACGCAGCTGGGCCAGCGGTTGGTGGTGCGCGGCAAACAAGTGCGCGCCACCCCGGCTGGCCAGGCGTTGCTGGCGCACGTCAAGCAGGTGCAGCTGATGGAGGCCGACTTGCTGGAGCGGCTGCGCGGCAGCGACGACCAGCGCTGGCAAAGCGTGCCGGTGGCGATCAACGCCGACTCGGCAGCCGCGTGGTTCCTGCCCGGCGTGGCCGATCTACTGGCGCGCCAGCGTCTGTTGCTCGATCTGACCATCGACGACCAGGACCACACGCACGAGCTGCTCAAAAACGGCACCGTCATCGGCTGCGTGACCACACGCGCCGATCCCATGCGCGGCTGCGTCGCCGAGCCGCTGGGCATCATGCGCTACCGCTGTGTTGCCGCACCGGCGGTGGTCGCGCGCGCCCGCACGCCGCAAGGGCGGTTGACGCCGCACCGGCTGCTGGCGCTGCCCGCCGTCATCTTCAACCGCAAAGACGCGCTGCAGGACGTGTGGCTGGAGCGCCACTTCGGGCTGCGGCAGGCACGCTACCCCCGCCACTTCACGCCAGCGGTGGACGCCTTCGAGCGCGCCATCGAGCTGGGCCTGGGCTGGGGCATGGTGCCCGAACTGCACTTGGCCCAACGCACGGGTAAACCCCCGCTGGAGGAGGTCATCCCCGACGCGGTGGTGGACGTGGCGCTTTACTGGCAGCACTGGGAGCGCGAGCCCCCCACCGCGCAGCGGCTCACCCGTGCAATCCGTGACGCGGCGCGCGTGGCGCTGCTGCCACTGCCCGCGCCCCATGAGACACAAGGTTGATGCCACCGCGCTACAGTGCAGGCTTGTCTCATCGACGACGCACCGACCATGGAACCGACCGCTCGCAATGTGCTGGGAGGGCCCCTGCGCGCCTGCTCCTACGACCCGCTGACCGGCTATTTCCGAGACGGCTGCTGCCACACCGCCGCCCACGACGTCGGCTCTCACGTCATCTGCGCCAAGGTGACCGCGGAGTTCCTGGCGTTTTCGCTACAGCGCGGCAACGACCTCGTCACGCCGAGGCCCGAGTGGCGCTTCCCTGGCCTCAAACCGGGAGACCGCTGGTGCCTGTGCGCGCTGCGCTGGAAAGAGGCGCTAGACGCCGGCGTGGCACCGCCGGTGATCCTGGAGAGCTGCCATGAGCGGGCGCTGGCCTTCGTGTCACTGGACGACCTGCGCGCACACGCCTGGACGCCGTCGCCCACCTGACGACATCACGCGTCACCACCGGTCGGCCCTGCCACCATCGCGCCATGAGTCAACCGATCCCCGAGGCCCCGCCCGCTGGCGATGGTGCCATGCGCCGCCCCACGCTGCACGGCAGCTGGCCCGAGATGACCTACGCCGGCGTGCTGAGCTTTCTGCGCCGCACGTACACGCGCGACCTGACGGGCGCAGACGTCGTCGTCAGCGGCGTGCCGCTGGACATCGCCACCACCTATCGGCCTGGCGCACGCCTGGGGCCCGCCGCCATCCGCGCCGCCAGCGTGCAGCTGGCCGAACTCAAGCCGTTTCCCTGGGGGTTCGACCCCTTCGAGACATTGGCAGTGGTGGACGCTGGCGACTGCTGGCTCGACCCCCACAACCCGCTCACGATACCAGGCGCGATCCGCGACCATGCGCGCCGCATCCTGGCCAGCGGCGCGCGCATGCTCACCTTTGGCGGTGACCATTACATCACCTACCCGCTGCTGCAAGCGCACGCCGAGCGGTTCGGTGCACCGCTGGCGCTCATCCACTTTGACGCGCACTGCGACACCTGGCCGGACGACAGCCCCGAGTCGCTCCACCACGGCACGATGTTTTTCACGGCCGTGCGCGAGGGCCTGATCGACCCCGCGCACTCGGTTCAGGTCGGCATTCGTACCTGGAACGACGACTTCATGGGCGTGCACGTGCTCGATGCGCCCACGGTGCACGCGCGCGGTGCCGACTGGGCGCTGCAGCAGGTGCTGCGCATCGTCGGGGATCGCCCGACGTACCTGACATTCGACATCGACTGCCTGGATCCGGCGCACGCGCCCGGCACCGGCACGCCGGTCGCGGGCGGCTTGAGCAGCGCGCAGGCGCTGCACATCGTACGCGGGCTGGTGCCGCTGCACCTGATCGGCATGGACGTGGTCGAGGTCTCGCCGCCCTACGACCATGCCGACATCACCGCGCTGGCGGCGGCGCACGTCGCGTGCGACCTGCTGTGCGTGCTGGCGGCGCAGCGCGGGGCGCGGCGCTGACCCCGAGGCCACCGCCCGCACCGCCGCCTACAATTTGGCCCCATGCAAACCGTCAAGACCGAGCTGCTCGGCGCACTGGCCGCCGAGCTGGAGGCGCTGCACGCCGGCGCCGCCGACCGCGCCGCCTTCGAACAGCCCAAAGCAGCCGCCCACGGCGATCTGGCCATCACGGCCGCGCTGCAACTGGCCAAACCCCTGGGTCAAAACCCGCGCGCGATCGCGCAAACGCTGGTCGATCGCCTGCAGGCGCAGCCCGCTTTTCAGCGCTGGGTGGCGGCACTCGAGATCGCGGGCCCAGGCTTCATCAACCTGCGGCTGCGACCCGCTGCCAAACAGCAAGTGGTGCGTGAGGTGCTCGAGGCGGGCGACCGCTACGGCCACCAGCCGCCCCACGGGCAGCGCGTGCTGGTCGAATTCGTCAGCGCCAACCCGACCGGCCCCCTGCACGTCGGCCACGGCCGCCAGGCCGCGCTGGGCGACGCGATCTGCAACCTGTTCGAGACCCAGGGTTGGCAGGTGCACCGCGAGTTCTACTACAACGACGCCGGCGTGCAGATCGAGACACTGGCGCGCTCGGTGCAGCTGCGCGCGCGCGGCCTCAAACCCGGCGATGCGGGCTGGCCGGAAGCGGCCTACAACGGTGACTACATCCAGGACATCGCGGACGACTTTCTGGCGCGCAAAACCGTCGAAGCCGATGACCGCACCGTGACCGCCAGCGGCGACGTCGAAGACCTGGACGGCATCCGCCAGTTTGCCGTGGCTTATTTGCGCCGCGAGCAGGACTTGGACCTGCGCGCATTCGACGTGCGCTTCGACCAGTTCTACCTCGAGTCGAGCCTGTACAGCTCGGGGCGCGTCGCCCAAACCGTGCAACGCCTGATCGACGCCGGCAAAACCTACGAAAAAGACGGCGCGCTGTGGCTGCGCACGACCGAGTACGGCGACGACAAAGACCGCGTGATGCGCAAGTCCGACGGCACCTACACCTACTTCGTGCCGGACGTGGCCTACCACATCACCAAGTGGGAACGCGGCTTTACCAAGGTCATCAACATCCAGGGCACGGACCACCACGGCACCATCGCGCGCGTGCGCGCCGGACTGCAGGCGGTGGGGTTGGGTATCCCGAAGGGCTACCCCGACTACGTGCTGCACACCATGGTGCGCGTGGTGCGCGGCGGGCAAGAGGTCAAGATCTCCAAGCGCGCGGGCAGCTACGTCACGCTGCGCGACCTGATCGAGTGGACGAGCAAGGACGCGGTGCGGTTCTTTTTGCTGTCGCGCAAGCCCGACACCGAGTACACCTTCGATGTGGATCTGGCGATCCAGCAAAACAACGACAACCCCGTGTACTACGTGCAGTACGCGCACGCGCGCATCTGCTCGGTGCTGGCGCAATGGGGCGGCGACCCGGCGCGGCTGCGCGACGCCGATCTAACGCCGCTCGATACCCCGGCCGCGCAGGCGCTGATGCTGCAACTGGCTCGCTTCCCGGACGTGCTGCGCGCGGCGGCTGCCGATTTCGCGCCGCACGACGTCACGTTCTACCTGCGTGAGCTGGCGTCGGCCTATCACAGCTATTACGATGCGGAGCGTATCCTGGTCGACGATGAAGCGGTGCGGCTGGCGCGGCTGGCGCTGGTGGCCGCCACCGCCCAGGTGCTGCGCAGCGGGCTGCGCGTGCTCGGCGTGAGCGCGCCGACCTCGATGTGAGCGGCGTGCGTCTTTCGGAGTGCCCATCCATGGCGACGACCCGTATCCGATCTCGTTCTCTCGCCGCAGCCCCGCAGTCTGGGGGCACGTTACTTGGCTTCGTGCTGGGGCTGCTGGTCGGCATCGGTGCGGCGCTGGCCGTGGCGGTGTACGTCACCAAAGTGCCTATCCCGCTGGTGGATCGCGGGGTGCAGCGCAAACCGATGCAGCCCGAGACCGAAGCCGAGCGGCTGCGCCATTGGAACCCGAACGCCGGGCTGTCGCGCACGGCACCCCCTGCCGCTGCCCCCGCGGCCGAGGCACCCGCGGCCGCACCCGACACCGCCGCGAGCGCGCCCGCACCTGCCGGGGAGGGCAAAGCCCCGGCAGGCGACCCCATCGCCGAGCTGATCCGCCAGCGTGCCACGCCCACCGCCCCCGCCAGCCCAGGCAGCGAGAACCAGCCCGCCGCAGCCGACCCGTTCCAGTACTACGTGCAAGTGGGCGCGTTTCGCCAGGCCGAAGAGGCCGAAGCCCAACGCGCGCGGCTGGCGCTGCAGGGGTTTAGCGCCAAGGTCAGCGAACGCGAGCAGGCCGGGCAACGCGTGTACCGCGTGCGGCTGGGGCCGTTCGACAACAAGGTCGACGCCGAGCTGATGCAAGAACGCCTGCGCGGCCAGCAGATCGAAACGGCGCTCGTGCGCGTGCAGCGCTGACCTCCGTTGGGAACCTGCGCACCCCACGCCGCATCGGAGTCGTTGGTCGTCACTTTCGTTCGTCACCCTACGGGCCACTCACCATGCACCGCCGTCAGTTTCACGCTTGCCTCGTCGGCCTAGCCGCCACCACTACCCTGCCCGCCGCGTTGGCACAGGCCAACCTGCCCGCCGCGTTGGCACAGGCCAACCTGCGCGAGGGCACGGACTATCGCCGCCTGTCCAAACCGGCACCGGTGGACACCGGCCCCGGCCAGGTCGAGGTGCTCGAATTCTTCGCCTACAGCTGCATCCACTGTTACCGCTTCGAGCCGCTGATGACCGAGTGGATGCGCAAGCTGCCCAAGGAAGTCGTGGTGCGGCGCGTGCCTGTCGGGTTCAACGCGGCGTTCGAGCCCATGCAGCGGCTGTATTACACGCTGGAGGCCATGGGCCGCCTGGGCGACCTGCACGAAAAAGCCTTCAAGGCCGTGCACGAGGAGCGCGAGCGTTTCAACTCGCTCGACGCGGTCGCGGCCTGGGCCGCCAAGCAGGGGCTGGATCGTCAGACCTTTACGCAGACGTATCAGTCGTTTGGCGTCAGCGGCAAGGTCAAGCGCGCGCTGCAGCTGCAAGACGCCTACGAGGTCGACGCCACGCCGTCGCTGGGGATCGCCGGGCGCTTCCTCGTCCCCGGGCAGGCGGCGCGCACGCTGGTGGTGGCCGACGCCCTGATCGCGCGCGTGCGACAGGCCTGACGCCACTTGGCCCCCCGGGGTGGCGGGCGCGGGCAATCGTGGCACAATCGGCGCACCGCAAGGAGCAAAATCCGTGCCCGCTGCCATTCGACCCCTGCGGTTGACCGCCGCTTTGTTCACCGCCGCCGTCATGGGCCTGCCCGTGCTGGCCCACGCCGAACGTGCCGATCGCGACGCGCCGATGAACGTCGAAGCCGACGCCCTGCGCTACGACGAAGCCCGGCAGACCAGCGTGTTCACCGGACGCGTGGTCGTGACCAAAGGCACGATCCGCATTCGCGGCCAGCGGCTGGAGGTGCGACAGGATCCGCAGGGCAACCAGTTCGGCACCGTCACCGGTGACGCAACACAGCGTGCGTTTTATCGACAAAAGCGCGACGGGCTCGACGAGTACATCGAGGGCGAGGCCGAGCGCATCGACTACGATGGGCAGGCCGATCGGGTGACGTTGCGCGGCCAGGCCGAGCTGCGCCGCTACCGTGGCACGGTGCTGACCGACCGGGCGAGCGGCGCCGTCATCGTCTATGACAATCGGGCGCAGACCTTCTCGGTCGATGGCGATCGCGCGGGTGCCAGCGCAGGCGCTCGAGTGCGGGCGCTGCTCACCCCGTCCAAGGCCGACCCGGCCGCCACGCAGCCCGCGCCGGACCTGCCCCCCCCGGCGCTGGCCCCCAGCGACCGCCTGGAGCGCCGCCCGTGAGCGAATCGGCGCCAAACGCGCGCTGCCTGCGCGCGCAAGGGCTGCACAAGCGCTACGGCCGCCGCACCGTGGTGCACGATGTGTCGCTGCAGGTGCGCGGGGGCGAGGTGGTGGGATTGCTGGGCCCCAACGGGGCGGGCAAAACCACGTCGTTTTACATGATCGTCGGCCTGGTGCGTGCCGATGCCGGGCGGCTGTGGATCGACGACCAAGCGGCAGAAAACTTGCCCATCCACCGGCGCGCGCGCCTGGGGCTGGGCTATCTGCCGCAGGAGGCGTCGATCTTTCGCAAACTCACAGTCGAGCAAAACGTGCGCGCGGTGCTGGAGCTGCAACACGACGAAGCCGGCCGTCCCCTGGCCGAACCGGTGCTGCGCGAGCGACTCGATCGCCTGCTGCAAGAGCTGCACGTCGACCACCTACGCGATGCGCCGGCGCCCGCGCTGTCGGGCGGCGAGCGGCGCCGCGTCGAGATCGCGCGCGCGCTGGCCACCAACCCGCGCTTCATCCTGCTCGATGAGCCGTTCGCGGGTGTCGATCCGATCGCCGTCATCGAGATCCAGCGCATCATCGGGTTTCTTAAGGCACGCGGCATCGGGGTGCTGATCACCGACCACAATGTGCGCGAGACGCTGGGCATCTGCGACCACGCCTACATCATCAGCGAGGGTCGGGTGCTCGCACACGGCACGCCCGCCGACATCGTGGATGACGCCGAGGTACGCCGCGTCTACCTCGGCGAGCATTTCCGCCTGTAGCGTGCCATGAAAGCGGGCCTGACGCTGCGCACCGCGCAGCACCTGAACCTGACACCGCAACTGCAGCAATCGATCCGGCTGCTGCAGCTGTCGACGCTGGAGCTGGCGCAGGAGATCGAACAGGCGCTGGCCGACAACCCTTTTCTCGAACGTGCGGAAGAAGACACCAACCCCAGCCCCGAGGCGGTGACGGACACGGCGACGTCGCCCCCCGAGATCGACGATGCAGAGCCGCCCGATACCATGGCCGTCTTCGACGGCGAGGCGGCGCTGGCGCAGACCGAGTGGGGGGCTCGCCTGGACGAAGACGCTGGGGGCTGGGCGGCCGACGATGGGCCCACTGCCGACGAGTCACCGGCGGAGTGGTCTTGGGAAGGTCCCGGCGTCGAGCGCGGCGCAGACGGCGACGACGACGAGCGGCAGCTCACCCGTCAACTGGCCCATCCGCCCGAGCGGCTGGCCGACCACCTGCACCGGCAAGCCCTGGCACTGCACCTCAGCGACGACGAACGCGCCGCGCTGTTTTTTTTGATCGAGTCGCTCGACGACGACGGCTATTTGCCCGATTCGCTCGAGCAGCTGACGGACGCTTTGTGCCAGCAGTGCCAGGCCGCCGGCGAGTCGGTCGATGCCGAGCGGCGCGACGAGATCGCCTCGCTGCTGCGCCGCGCCCTCGGCTGGCTGCAGCACATGGAGCCCGCGGGCGTGGGCGCGCGCGACCTGGCCGAGTGCCTACGCTTGCAAATCGGCGAACTGCCCAACACCCCCACGGCCCGCGCGGCCGACGCGCTGTGCGGGCAGCCGCTGGAGTGGATCGCGCGCCGCGACGTGCGGCGGCTGGGCCAGGCAACCGGGCTGGACGAGGAAACCGTGCGCGCGGCGCTTGCGCTGCTGTCGCGCCTTGAACCCAAGCCCGGGCGCCGCTTCGCCGACGCCGAACGGCAAGTGATCGTCCCCGATGTGATCGTCACCGTGCGCGGCACGCAGTTCGACGTCCAACTCAACCCCGCGGTGCTGCCGCGCCTGCGCGTGACCGATATCTATGCCCAGGCCCTGCGCCAGCACCGCAGTGGCGATCTGCAACAACGGTTGCAAGAAGCGCGCTGGTTCATCAAAAACCTGCAGCAGCGCTTCGACACCATCCTACGCGTGGCGCGCGCCATCGCCCTGCGACAGCGCAACTTTTTTCTGCACGGGGAGGTCGGTATGCGACCACTGGTGCTGCGTGACATCGCCGACGAGCTGGGCCTGCACGAATCGACCATCAGCCGCGTCACCAACGCCAAGTACATGGCCACCCCTTTCGGCACTTACGAGCTGAAGTATTTTTTTGGCTCCAGCTTGGCCACGGACGCCGGCGGCAACGCCTCCAGCACCGCCGTGCGCGCCCTCATCAAACAACTCATCGCCGCCGAAGATCCCCGCCAGCCGCTCAGCGACGGCCAGATCGCCGACTTGCTGCGCGAACAGGGCATCGAGTGCGCGCGCCGCACCGTCGCCAAATACCGCGAGGCGCTGCGCATCCCCACGGCCACCCTGCGCAAGACCCTCAACGCCTGACCATGTCCACCGTCGACCTCTTTCTGCCCTGCGCGGGCGGCTGTCCCCCGTTTTTGGCCACCGAAGTGCAGCGCCTGTGCGCCGTGCCCGACCACGCCTTGACCCTGGGCCGCGCGGGTGTCGGCCTGCGCGGCGACTGGGATACCGTGCTGCGCCTGAACCTGCACAGCCGCATCGCCCAGCGCGTGCTGCTGCGCCTATGGGAGGGCCCGTACCGCAGCGAAGACGACCTCTACGCTGCGGCTGCCGAAATCGCCTGGGAAGACTGGTTCACGCCACGGCATACGCTCAAGGTGGAGGTCACGGCCCAGCGCAGCCCGCTGCGCAGCCTGCACTTTGCAGGGCTGCGCATCAAGGATGCCGTCTGCGATCGCCTGCGCGCACGCCGCGGCGCGCGCCCCAGCGTCGACACGGCCCAACCCGATGTGCGCGTGTATGCCCACCTGAGCGCCGACACGTTGACGCTGTCGCTCGACACCAGCGGCGAGCCATTGTTCAAACGCGGCTGGCGCATCGACAAGGGCGACGCGCCGCTGAAAGAGACGCTGGCGGCCGCGATGATCGCCGCCACCGGCTGGACCGGCATCGACGCCGACGGCGCGCCGGTGCCGCTGTTCGACCCCTGCTGCGGCAGCGGCACGCTGGTGATCGAAGCGGCCCAGATCGCCTTGGGCCTCGCTCCTGGCCGGCAGCGGCACTTCGCGTTCGAGCGGTTGCTGCCCCACGACCCCGCGCGCTGGGCTGCGGTGCGCGAGCAGGCCCGCTCGGGCGAGCGCCAGTGGCCGAAGGATGCGCCACCAGTCGCCTACGGCAGCGACGTCTCGTTTCGCATGGTCGATTTCGCTCGCCGCAACGCCGAGCGCGCGGGGGTCGGTGCGGCTGTCGAATTTCGCGGCGGCGACGCCCTGCAACGCCTGCCCCCTAGCCCGCGGCCTGGCGTGCTGTTGCTCAATCCCCCGTATGGAGAACGCATCGAAGCCGCCGGCGTGGTCGGCGGCTTGGGAGCGGACGTCTTCTACGAGCGGCTGGCCGCGCACTGGAAGACCCACTTCGGCGGCTGGACCGCCTGGGTGCTCACGCCCGACCGCGAACTGCCACGCCGGCTGCGCCTGCAGGCCAGCCGGCGCGTGCCGCTGTTCAACGGGCCGATCGAGTGCCGGTTGCTACGCTTCGACCTGCAGCCCAGAAACGGCAAAACTGCTCAAAACGACGAGACCTGAGAGGCGCTGTCACTTTTTTACGACTTTCCGAACACCCAGCTCGTCAGTTTGTGGTAAAGTTTGGCTCGAGCCGTTTGCGGCTCCCCGCTTTTCCTCCCTGAGCGGGTGCCTTTGTGTGTGACAGCATAAGGCTTGCAACCCCGGCCCTTTAGGTCGGGGTTCTTTTTTTGCGCAAGCGTGCTATGCCAGGGCTTGGCCTTTCTCGGATAGGCAGGATTGGGCGGTCGGCAAGCCACGCAACACGTCGCCCACAATGATCACGGCCGGGCTGCCCAGGCACTCGCGCTCGATCGCCAGGGCCAGGGCGTCGAGTGTGGTCACGACGTGGCGCTGCTGGGGCAACGAGGCGTGTTGTATCACGCCAACCGGTGTGTCGGCGGGCAAGCCCCCGGCCAACAGCTCCTCTTGTAAGCAGCGCGCCAACGCCACTCCCATGTAAATCACCAACGTCAAGCGGGCTGACACGCAGGTTTTCGCCAACGAACGCCAATCCGGCCCCGAACTGCCTGGGTGCGCATGTCCCGTGACCAACACCACACCGTGCGCATGGGCGCGATGCGTCCAGGGCACGCCAAGGCTGGTCGTCGCAGCCAAGCCCGCCGTGATGCCACTGACGACCTCGACCTCCAGCCCTGCAGCACGCAAGCGCTCCGCCTCCTCGCCGCCGCGGCCGAAGATAAACGGATCGCCTCCCTTGAGGCGAACGACGCGCTCTCCGCGGCGCGCCTCACGGATCATCAGCTGCTCGATGAAGTGCTGCGGCGTGGACGCACATCCGCCACGCTTGCCGACATAAATCTGGCGCGCTCCGGGTTGAGCGTATGCCAGCACACCCCGGCCCACCAAGTCATCGACCAACAACACCGTGGCCTGTGCGATCGCCTTGACCGCTTTGATCGTGAGCAACTCCGGGTCGCCCGGACCCGCCCCCACCAGAAAGACTGTCGGCTTCTCATGGACTGTGTGTGGCTGCATGGCCTGACTCCTCGGGTTGACAAAACGACTGCACCGCCCGTTGCAGCGCCCACACCTGCTGCCTCAGCGGATCCGGTGCGGGCATACGCCCATCGAGGACGTCTTGGATATACGCCGCCGTGGCACGCGCATCGCGGCTTGCGGGCAAAGGGGGAATACTGTCCAGCACCCCGTCTTTCGCCGGCACCGACCATGCACTGAGACGCCGCCCGGACAGAAAGACGTCCATGCGCGGTGTGCGGCGCGGGTCGGCGAAGGGCTCGCCTTCGGTGCCCCGCAGCAGCATCGCGTGGGCGGCGGTGGCCTGCAGGAACTGCGTCAGCAAGGCCCCGTACTCGGGGTGGGTGTAGTTCACGACACGCAGGCCTTCGCCCGGGTCGAGCAGCTTGGCCACGGTGTGACCGGGATTGCGCAGGCCGATGACCCAGCGCACGTCGAGCAATCGCGCCAGCGGCGGGCACAGATGCCCGGTGCGGATGTAGGCAGGCTCGCCACGGGCCCAGCGTTGCTGCAGATCGCCGGGGGTTTCGGCCGGCGCCAGGCCGAGATGGCTGAAGATCTCGGCGGTGGTGACGCGGCCCGGGTCGTCGGGCATGCCATGCACCAGCACGGCCACACCCGCGCGCGCCAGCATCAGGGCCAGCAGTGCGGTGAGGTTGGGCAGCTTGCGCGCGCCGTTGTAAGACGGCAGCAC
>NZ_CALIND010000084.1:0-13367 GCF_938045175.1 uncultured Tepidimonas sp. | reverse complement strand
CCATCATGGGCATCCGCGCCAGCGGCGATGCTGCGATTGTAGAAAGTCGCGCGCGCCGCCCACAACCCGAGACCGGATCCGTTATAACCCAGTTCCATGAACCGTCACCTGTGGTTGCTGGCCATCGCGCAAGGCTTGTTCCTGACCAACAACGTCGTCTTCATCGCCATCAACGGGCTGGTGGGCCTGACCCTGGCCCCCGTGGGCTGGATGGCGACGCTGCCCGTGATGGGCTATGTGGTAGGGGGGGCGCTGTCGACCGGGCTGGTGGCGCGCTCGCAGGCGCGCTGGGGACGGCAGATGGCGTTTCAAATGGGGCTGGCGGTGGCCTTCGCCTCGGCACTGCTGGCCGCGTGGGCGGTAGCGCACGGGAACTTCTGGTTATTGGTCGCGGCGACGGTCGTCGCGGGCTACTACAGCGCCAACGGCCAGCTCTACCGTTTTGCCGCCGGAGAACTGGCCGCCCCGGCCGAGCGCGAAAAAGCCGTCTCACTGGTGCTCGCTGGCGGCTTATTGGGGGCGATCGCCGGCCCCAATCTGGCCAATCACGCGCGCGATTGGTTGGCCACCCCGTTCCTGGGGGCGTATCTGGCCCTGGCCGCAGTGGCGCTGGTCTCGATGGTGGTCATGGCGGGCATCCGCTTTCCAGCCGATCCGCCACCGGCGCCCGGGACGGCCCGCGCTGGCCGCTCCGTGCTCGAATTGCTGCGCCAACCGACGTTTGCCGTCGCCTTCGTCGGCGCAGCCTTGGGCTATGGCGTGATGAACCTGCTCATGGCCGCCACGCCACTGGCCATGCAGACCTGCGGCATGCCGTTTGCCGACGCCGCTTTCGTGCTGGAGTGGCACGTGATCGGCATGTTCGCACCAGGCTTTTTCACCGGGCATCTGATCCGACGCTTTGGTGCCATCACGATCATGGGGGTGGGCGTGTTGCTCAACGCCGCGTGCATTGCAATCGCCCTGTCTGGGCAAGACCTGCACCACTTTACCGTCGCCCTGTTCCTGCTGGGGGTGGGGTGGAACTTTCTGTTCACCGGTAGCACGACGCTGGCCATGCAGGCCTATCGGCCCGAAGAAAAAGACCGCGCGCAGGCGGTCATCAATTTCGGGGTCTTCGCCACGATGGCGGTGACGGCGTTCGCCTCGGGGGCGCTCGTGACCACACAGGGCTGGTGGTGGCTCAACGTGGGCTCGCTGGTTCCGGTATCGATCACGGCATTGTCATTGCTGGCGCTGGCCGCTCGGCAACGGGTGCGCGCCAGCGAGCGGGCGCAAGGCGCATGACCCGTGTGCATCACGGCAGACGGGCGATCACCTCGGCCACCGCCGCCGTCAGCCGCCGCGCATAGGGAACGTGCAAAAATTCATTGGGGCCGTGTGCGTTACTCTGCGGCCCCAAAACCCCGCACACCATCATCTGCGCCCGCGGAAAACCCGCGCTGAGCATGTTCATGAGCGGAATGGTGCCGCCCTGGCCGATGGTGCCACAGGGCGCGCCGAAGTGCACCTGGCTGGCGGCGTGCAGCGCCTGCTCGAACCAAGGCACGGTGGCCGGGGCGTTCCAGCCGTTGGCGGCCCCTTCGGGCTCGAAGGTCACGCGCGCCTGGTAGGGCGCATTGTCTTCCAGCAGCGCCTTGAGCTGCTGCACCGCCTGTGCGGCGTCCACCAGCGGGGGCAGGCGCAGGCTAAGCTTGAACGCGGTATACGGCCGCAGCACATTGCCCGCGTCGCGCAGCGCCGGCAGCCCTTCGGCCCCGGTCACCGACAGGGTGGGACGCCAGGTGCGGTTGAGCAGTGCCTCCACGGGGTCGGTGGTGGTGGGCAGGGCAAAGACGGTACTGCCGCCACAGTCGTGGTGTGCCCAGGGGAAGCGCTTCCACACCGCGTCGCCCAGGATGGCCGCCGTCTCGCGCGCCTGCGCGATGCGCTCGGCCGGGATCTCGCAGTGGAACACGGCGGGCAGCAGGCGACCCGTGGCGCTGTCTTCCAGCCGATCCAGCACATGGCGCAGGATGCGAAAGCTCGACGGCACCACACCCGACGCGTCACCAGAGTGCACGCCTTCGGTCAAGATCTCGACCCTGAGCACACCGCTGATCATGCCGCGCAGGCTGGTGGTCAGCCAGAGCTGATCGTAGTTGCCCGCGCCGCTGTCCAGGCAGATCACCAGACCCACATCGCCCAGGCGCGACCGCAGCGCATCGATGGTGGGCAGCAGGTCGGGCGAGCCGCTTTCTTCGCCGGTTTCGATCAGCCCCACGATGCGCGGATGCGCCCGGCCCGACGCCTGCAGCGCCTCGATCGCCGCCAGTGCGGCATACACCGCATAACCGTCGTCGGCGCCCCCGCGGCCGTAGAGGCGGTCATCGATCAGGCGTGGAGTCCACGGCCCCAGACCGGTGCGCCAACCGCTGAACTCGGGCTGCTTGTCCAAGTGACCATACATCAGCACCGTCTGTCCGCTGGCCGGTGCGGGCGCGCCGTCGACGCCAGCGCGCGCGGGCACCTCGAACAGCAGCACCGGCGTGCGCGGGCTGCCGTCGGGGCGTTGCAGACGCACGATCTCGAGCGTCAACCCCTGCACAGGCTGGCGGGTCACCCATTCGGCGGCCTGGCGCAGCACGGTCTCCAGATGGCCATGGACGGCCCACTCCGGGTCGAACATCGGCGACTTGGCGGGCACCTCGATGTAGCGCTGCAGCGCGGGCAGGATGTCGTGCTGCCAGCGCGCATCGACGCGTTGACGCACGGCCACGGGGTCGAGCAGCGGGGTCGGGTCGGGCAGGCGGGCGTTCATGGTGTGGGTGTGTCTCACAAAGCGGTGGGCCGACCGAAATGGTAGCCCTGAAAGAGCCGACAGCCCATGGCGCGCAACGTCTCGAACTGCGCCACCGTCTCCACACCCTCCGCCACGACGCTGAGCTCCAGGCTGTTGGCCAGTTGCAATATGGTGCGTGCAATCGCCGCGTCGTTGGGGTCGTCCAGGATGTCGCGCACGAAGGTGCGGTCGATCTTGAGCTGATCCAGCGGCAGGCGCTTGAGGTACGCCAGCGACGAGTACCCAGTGCCAAAGTCGTCGAGCGCAAACTGCACCCCCATGGCGCTGAGCGCTGCCATTTTGACGATGGTGTCTTCCACATCGTGCAGCAGCAGGCTCTCGGTCAGCTCCAGCTTCAGGCGGCTGGGGTTGGCGCCCGTCTCGGCCAGCGCGGTCTGCACGGACTGCACGAAGTCGGGCTGGCGCAACTGGCGCGCACTCAGGTTGACCGCCATCGTCCAGTGGGTGCGCTGCGGATCGCGTGCCCACGCCGCCAGGTGCGCGCAGGCCTGTCGCAGCACCCACTGACCCATGGGCAAAATCAAGCCGCTTTGCTCGGCCACCGGAATGAACTCCGCTGGCGACACCATGCCGCGCAGGGGGTGTTGCCAGCGCAACAGAGCCTCGTAACCCACGACCTGGGCTTTGTCATCGACGATCGGCTGCCCATACAGGCGCAGCTCGCCGTCGCGCAGGCCGTGGCGCAACTCGCGCTGCAGGGTGGCGCGGGCCAGCACCGCCTCTTGCATCGCTGGGTCGAAGAAGCGCACCGCATTGCGTCCGGCAGCTTTCGAGTGGTACATCGCCAAGTCGGCGCGGCCCAGGATGTCCTCCACCGCGTCGCTGCGGCCACGAAATACCGTGATGCCGATGCTGGGCGTGGACTGCACCTCGTGTCCGTCCACCGTCACCGGACGCTCGAGCGCGACGCGAATTTTTTCGGCCACGTGTTGGGCGCGCCACGCCGCTTGCTCCTCCTCGCGGTCCAAATCCTCCAGCAGCACGACGAATTCGTCGCCGCCCAGGCGTGCGATCGTATCTTCCTCACGCACCGCCTCGCGCAGGCGCTTGGCCACCGTCTGCAGCAACTGGTCGCCCACCCCATGCCCAAAGGCGTCGTTGATGTCTTTGAAATTGTCCAGATCGATGAAGCACAGCGCCGCCCACTGGCCGCTGCGCGCGCTGGCCGCTTGCGCCTGGGTCAGCTTGTCCTGAAACGAGCGGCGGTTGTACAGGCCGGTCAGGCTGTCGTAGAAGGCGAGGCGCTCGATGGTGGCTTGGTCCGCCTTGCGCCGCGTGACGTCGCGCCCGACGCCACGGTAGCCGGCAAAGCGACCTTGCGCGTCGTAGACCGGCATGCCGCTGATGGAAAACCACACCACGCGCCCGTCCTGCAAGCGGCGCTGGATCTCGAAGCGGCGAAACACCCGGCGCTGCTCGAACGCCTCGATGAGCGGACGCCATTCGCGCGCCGTGGGGCGGTTGAGCGCGGGCACATCCCAGGCGCAGCGGCCCAGAAACATCTCGGCGGTCGAGGTTTCTCGAATCAGTCGCCCCTCCAACCGCGTATAACGCCCCTCGGCATCCCACTCCCAATACCAGTCGGCAGAAAGCTCGGTCAGGCTGCGGAAGCGCTCCTCACTCTCGCGCAAGAAATTCGCGGCCTGCGCGTGCCGCGTCACGTCCACATAAGTGCGCACCCAACCGCCACCAGGCACAGCGATCGTCGTGCCCTGCAACGTACGACCACCGGCGGTGGTGTAGGTGTAGATGTGGGGCTGCCCCGTCTCTTGCACGCGGCGCAGGTGGTACCAGACCCGCTCCACCAACCGCTGCGCATCGCCGCGCAGGTCACCTCGCTTGATCTGCCAGCGCACCACGTCGTCGATGAGCGGCTGCTTCTGCAGCAGCGTCAGCGGCAGCTCCAGCATCTCTCGTGCGCAATGGTTGTGGCCCACGACGCGCCCCTCGACGTCCAGCACCACCAGCGCGTGCTGCAAATGGTCCAGCAGCGCCGCGACCGACAGGCGGCCACTGGCCACCGGGTCTGCCGAGGGCAAACCCGATAGACCGGGCAGCGTGCTGGAGAAGTCGATCATGGCAACTGCTCTATGGAAACCGCTTTGGGCGATAGGGATTTCATCAGGCCAGCGTGCGGCATGGGTTATTCAAGCGACGGGCATCCTGGCGGAAACGAGGCGTGCAGCCGCGTGTTCAAAAGCTCTCCCACTCCCCTTCGGCGTCGGACGCTGGCTTGGACGGCGCGGGCGCGGGGCGCGGGCTGGTCAGCGCGGCCGGGGTGGGTTTGGCGCTGGGTGCTGCTGCAGGTTTGGAGGCTGTCTTGCGCGCGCTGGCAGCAGGCGCCACAGCACCCGCGGGCTTGGCTGCCGCAGCAGCGCTGGGCGCGGCCAGCCGCGGCTCGCGCCGCGCGGCCAGGGCGGGAGCGGGCGCGGGCGGGACGGCCGCCCGCGGCGTGGGTGCCGGTGCCAACACCATCCCATCGCCCTGCCCGGTGCGGAACTGACTGACCACCTGCTGCAGCTCGGCCGCTTGCTGGCGCAGGCTCTGGGCGGCAGCCGCCGCCTCTTCGACGAGGGCGGCGTTTTGTTGCGTGGTTTGATCGAGTTGTCCCAACGCCGCGTTGACTTGCGCGATGCTGTCGCTTTGCTCGTTGGCGGCCGCCGTGACTTCAGCAATCATGTCGGCCACGCGCTGGATGGATTGCACGATTTGCTCCATCGTCTGGCCCGCGCTGTCGACTTGCGTGCTGCCGGTGCGCACAGTGGCGACACTCTCGTCGATCAGGGCTTTGATTTGCTTGGCTGCCTCGGCGCTGCGTTGCGCCAGCGAGCGCACTTCACCGGCGACCACGGCAAAGCCGCGGCCCGCCTCACCGGCACGCGCGGCCTCCACCGCCGCGTTGAGCGCGAGGATATTGGTCTGAAACGCAATGCCGTCGATGACGTTGGTGATGTCGGCGATTTTTTGGCTGCTCGACTCGATGGCTTTCATCGACTGCACCGCTTGCGCCACGGTCTGCCCGCCGTCGCGCGCGACTTGCGCGGCTTGCGCGGCGAGTTGGTTGGCGGTACGGGCGGCTTCGGCACTGTGGCGCACGGTCTCGGTCAGGTGCTGGGTGCTGGCAGTGGTTTGCTCCAGGCTCGCCGCCGCGCTTTCGGTGCGCGCCGAGAGGTCTTGGTTGCCCTGCGCGATTTCGGCGCTGGCGCTGGCCACTTGATCGGCACTCGTGCGGATGCGTTGGATGGCGGTGACCAGGGCGTGCTGCATGGCCGACAGTGCCCGGAGCAGTTGCCCCACTTCGTCGCCACGATCGACATGGATGCGGCGCGCGAGGTCGCCCTGGGCGATGGCCTGGGCCACATCAATGGCCTCGGCGAGCGGACGGGTGATACCGCGCGTGAGCGAGACAGCCACCCCCACGCCCACAGCCAGCGCCGCCAAGACCACCCCCAGCATGACCCACTGCACTCGTTGGGCGATCACTTGAGCCTGCGCGTTGAGCCGATCGGCCAGCGCCACCAGCATATCGGTCAAGCGCTGTTGCGCGTCGATGTAGGTCTGCGCGCCCGCCTTGTAGCGGCCCTCGAGGAGCTCTTTCGCCCGGTCCATGTCGCCGGCTTTGACGGCAGCGAGCGCTTCGTCGCGCGCCGCAATCTGCCCCCGGCGCAACGTCGCCACGCGCTCGAGTTGCTGCGAAACCTCGGCGTCATCGATCTCCTTGACCTGCGCCGACAGGGTTTTTTCGATTTCATCGACCTGCGCCCGTGTGGCTTGGATTTGCTGCTGAAAGTAATTGAGGATCTCAGGATTGTCGCCAAAACGAATGGCAGCCTCGGTACGGGTGATTTGGACACGGGTAATACCCGCCCATTTATCCGCCACAAGCGCCACTTTTCCTGCAAACATCGCGCGCTCCGTCTGAGTCAGCACTGCTCGCTCACTCCACTGCGCAGCGGCCCAGACGGCCACCAGCAGCGCCAACACGACGCCAAAGCCCGCGCCCAAGCGGACACCAATTTTCCAGTCACGCACGCTCATGAGATTCTCCGGTGCAAAGATGGGTTTTCAGTGGGTGGGTAAATCGAAAGCAAGGCGGCGGGCTGAACGTCCCACCCCACCACATGGCGCGTGGCGCTGCTGAACGCCACGCCCACCAACCAAATGGGGCGGCCGTCGGCGCGGTATTGGTCGGCATAGCCCCGCTGCCGCAGCTGCGCCATCGCCTCGCCCGTGGGTTGGTCGCCATCGATGCGCTTGAACTCCATGATGACCCGAAGCGCCGCGGACGCGAGAGGAAGTCGTACTTGCCTGTGGTGGCCAGCCGGTGCGCAAACGCGGTCTTGTCGACGTCGTAGTAGCCCCCTTCGCGGATGTCGCGGAAGGTCTGGATGCCGATGGGCCGTTTGCGACGGGGGCTGCGGGCGTACATCCGGCCAGACCTCTCAAGCCACGGGCACGCGAGGCGTGCGGCGCCGCTCCGGCCCCTGATAGCTGCTCGGGTCACCCTGGCCGCGCACGGCAGCCGGCTGCAGCGGTGGGTGCTCGCCCGCAGCGTCGCCCGCCAGACGAAAACCCGCCACCATCTCGCGCAGCCGGTGCGCCTGCTCACGCAGGCGCTGTGCCGCCTGGGCGCTATCGCCCACCAGCTGGGCGTTTTGCTGCGCCATGCCGTCGAGCTGCACGATGGCGTCGTTGACCTGTACCAGTGCCTGGGTCTGCTCCTGCGTGGCGTGCGTGATGTCGCGCACGAACGTCGATACCTGCTCGGCGTGCGCGACGATGTCGCGCAGCGTGGCCCCTGCCTGATGGACGAGCTGGGTGCCGGCGGCAACCTTTTCGGTGCTGTCACCAATGAGCGCCTTGATCTCGCGCGCGGCCTGACCCGAACGCTGGGCGAGTGCCCGCACCTCGCCCGCCACGACGGCAAAACCACGCCCGGCCTCGCCCGCTCGCGCGGCTTCCACCGCCGCGTTGAGCGCGAGGATATTGGTCTGAAACGCGATGCTGTCGATGACGGTGGTGATGTCGTGGATGCGCTGGCTGGCGGCCTGGATGGCGTCCATGGTGGCCACGACGTTTTGCACTTCCGTGCCGCCGCGCTCGGCCACTTCGGCGTTGCGCCGGGCCAGCTCGATGGCGGCGCGCGCGGCGTCGTTGGACGACTGCACCGCCGCGGTGATTTCTTCGAGGCTGGCAGCGGTTTGTTGCAGGTGTCCGGCGGTGTCCTCCGTGCGCTGGCGCAGGTCGGCACTGCCGCTGGCCACGCCATCGCTGGTGTGCTGGATGCGCTGCGCGGTGTCGCGCACCGCGCCCACCGTGCGCGCCAGGGCGTCCTGCATGTCGTGCAGGCTGCGCAGCAGTTGCGTCAGCTCGTCGGCGCCAGTGGTGTCGGTGCGGGTGGCCAGGTCACCGCGGGCGATCGCCACCGCCAGCGCTTCGGCCTGCTGCACCGGTTGCACGATGCTGCGCAGGTTGGCCAGCGTGGTGGGCACGACGATGAGCAGTGACACCCCCAGCGCGATGCCCACGGCCCACAGCGCCTGGCGGCGGATGTGCTCGCCGTGGTCGGTGAGCTGAATCATCTGTTGCGCAAACGCCTCGTTGGCGTCTTGCGCGTTTTGCGCAGCCACCGTCCAAGCCAGCGTCAGCGCCTCGTGCTGGGCGATTTGCATGTGGTGCACCGCCCATACACCCACCGCGGCCATACCCAGCAGCAGCGCGAGTACCACGCCGATCGCGCCCAGCATCCGGGTGCGCACCCGCCACGCCCGCATGAAGTATTGCAAAAAGTCGAGCATGAGAGATTCCCGGGAAAACGGCGACGACGGGCCGATGTCAGGCGTCGGTCAGCCCCATGTCGGGGTGCGTGACCAGCGCCTCGATGTCCATGACGATGAGCATGCGCTCGTTGACGGTGGCAATGCCGGTGATGAAGGCGGTGTCCACGGTGCCAGAGGCCATCTCGGGGGCGGAGCGGATCTGCTCGCGCGCGAGTTCGATCACGTCGGAGACCGAGTCCACCACCACGCCCACCACGCGCCCTTTGACGTTGAGCACGATGACCACGGTGAGGTTGTTGTAGTCGACCCGCTCGCAGCCGAGCTTGATGCGCAGATCGACCACCGGCACGATGACGCCGCGCAGGTTGACCACACCCAGGATGTGCGAGGGCGCATTGGCGATGCGGGTGGGTGGCTCGAAGGAACGGATTTCCTGCACACGCAGGATGTCGATACCGTACTCTTCCGCCCCCAAGCGGAAGGTCAAAAACTCGGCATGGGTGCGTGCCGACGCATCGACACCGGCAGCAGTCGGAGTGGCAACAGCGGACATGAGGACTCCTCACGGACAGGGAGACGGCCCACCCGGGCGCGCCGCGCACACGCCCGTGACCCGTCCCGAAAAAAGGATGGCAGGCGCACAGTATCGGCCAAAAATGCCCTGTTTGGCCATCGGAAAAACGCGCAAAGGCACACCACGTGGTGCAAACACCCGAAAAGCCGACACAATGCCCCACTGGCGCATCCCCCGGGCCCACCCGTTCGCGTACGAACCGTCCATCGTCCACCGCCCATGCCACCCTCACCACCACGCCCTGCCCGCCGCGCGCCCGCCGCGCCTAGCCCTGACCCTGCTGCGGTGGGCAGCTGGTCATCGTGGTGGCGGCGCTGGTGGGACCGCGCCACCGGCCGCAGTCGTGCCCGGGCCGAACCCGCCCACGCCCCGCGGCGTGACCCGCCCAGCGCCGATGGCGACGCCGCCGCGGCAGCGTCCCGCCTGCGCCGGCGCCAGCGGGAACGGGTGGCGCTGCTGGTGCGCGAGGTGATGCTGCGGCACGGCGTGCTGTCCGGCCGCTACCGCGTGCGCGTGTTGTCGCTGGACCGCGAAGGCCAACAGCACCTGGTCTTGATCGACTGGCTGCCTCAGCCGGCCAGCATGGCGGCAGGACCGGCACCGCACCCGACGCGCCTGGAAGCGCAGGTCCGTGACGATGCCCTGCAGCTGCTCGGGCTGCAGGTGCGCGCGGTGTACTGGCGTGGCGACCCACCTGCCACCCAGCGCCCGCGACCCGACGCCCGCCGGCCCGATGGGGAGCACAGCGGGGCGTGAGCGCGGTTCAGTGCCCCTCGAAGCTGACCAGCGTGAACAGCGGCAGTCCGGCGGCCTGTAGGCGCTCGAGGCCGCCCAGCTCGGGCAGAGCGACGATGGCCGCCCCTTCCATCACGGTGGCACCGAGTTTTTCGAGCAGTTTTTTGCCCGCCATCATGGTGCCGCCGGTGGCGATCAGGTCGTCGATCAGCAGCACCCGGTCGCCCGCGCGCACGGCGTCGGTGTGCAGCTCGACGGTGGCGCTGCCGTACTCCAGCTCGTACGTTTCTTCGACGGTGGTGAAGGGCAGCTTGCCTTTTTTTCGGATTGGCACGAAGCCCACGCCCAGCTCGTAGGCCAGCACCGAGCCGATGATGAAGCCACGCGCATCGAGCCCGGCCACCACGTCGGGGCGCAGGTGCCGGTCCATATAGCGGTGCACGAAGGTGTCGATGAGCACGCGAAAGACTTTGGGATCCTGCAGCAGCGGCGTGATGTCGCGAAACTGCACGCCGGGCGCCGGCCAGTCGGGGACGGTGCGGATGTGGGCTTTGAGGTAGGCGGAGGTATCCATGGCAGCGCGATTATCCCGCCAGTAGCTTGGCTTCGGCCAGCGTCAGCGGCTCGGGCGGCCCGTACAGCACGATGGCGTCGCCGCCCTGCAGGAGCAGGCCGTCGTCCGGTGCGACGCGGCGGCCGTCGGCACGACGTACGCTCACCACGGTCACGCCCATGGCGTGTAGCCCCAAGTCGCCCAGTGCGCGCCCGATGGTGGGGCCGCCCGCGGGCAGCACCACGGTACGCAGGCGCGCTTGCTGGCGCTCGTCCTCGGTCTCGTCGTCGTCGCCGCCGTGAAAGTAACCGCGCAACAGGTCGTAGCGCGCGGCGCGTTGCTCCTGCACCAGCCGCACCACGCGCCGCAGCGGCACGCCCACCAGCGCCAGTGCATGGCTGGCCAGCATCAGGCTGGCCTCCAACGTCTCGGGCACCACTTCAGTGGCACCCGCGGCACGCAGGCGGGCCAGATCGGCGTCGTCCACGGTGCGCACCACCACCGGCACCGCCGGGGCGTGTTCGCGCACGTGGTGCAGCACCTTGAGCGCGCTGGGCGTGTCCAGATAAGTCACGGCCACCGCGCAGGCACGCGCCAGCCCAGCGGCCATGAGCGCTTCCAGCCGCGCGGCGTCGCCAAACACCACCGAGTGGCCGGCAGCTGCCGCCTGGCGCACGCGGTCCGGGTCCAGGTCCAGCGCCATGTAGGGGATGCCCTCCTGCTCCAGCAGCCGTGCCAGGTTTTGCCCGCAGCGCCCGTAGCCGCAGATGATGACGTGCTGGTCCGCCGCGATGGCTTTGCGAGCGATCTGCGTCATCTGTACCGACTGCATCAGCCAGTCGCTGCCCACCAGACGGCCGACGATGGCGTTGCTGTGCTCGATGATGAACGGCGTCAGCAGCATCGAGATGACCATCGACGCCAGCGTGGGGTTGAACAGCGCCGGCGGAATGAGCCCGTTTTGGTTGGCCAACTGCAGCAGCACCAGGCCAAATTCGCCCGCCTGCATCAAATACAGACCCACGCGCAGCGCGGTGCCCGCCGGGGCGCCCAACGCGTGCGTCAGCAACGTGATGAGCCCGAGCTTGAAGACCAGCGACAGGCTCAGCAGCAACAGCACCAGCGGCCAGCGCTCGACGACGATGCGCCAGTCCAGCATCATGCCGATGGTGATGAAAAACAGCCCCAGCAACACGTCGTGGAAAGGGCGGATGTCGGACTCGACCTGGTGGCGGTATTCGGTCTCCGCGATCAGCATGCCCGCCACGAACGCCCCCAGCGCCAGCGACAGCCCGGCGTGCTCGGTCAGCCAGGCCATGCCCAGCGTGATCAGCAGCAGGTTGAGCACGAAGAGTTCCTGGCTCTTGCGGCGCGCCACCAGCGTCAGCCACCAGCGCATCAGGCGCTGCCCGCCGGTCAGCAGCAGGGCCAACAGGGCGGCCGCCTTGGCCAATGCGATCAGCAGCGCGCCCGCCAGGTCTTCGCTGGGTGCGGCCAGCGCCGGGATGAGCACCAGCAGCGGCACCACCGCCAGGTCTTGAAACAGCAAGATACCGACCACGCGACGGCCGTGCTCGGACTCCAGCTCGAGCCGGTCGGCCATGAGCTTGACGACGATGGCCGTGCTGCTCATGGCCATGATGCCCCCCATGGCGAGCGCCGTCTGCCATTCGAACGCCCACCAGTCGCCCAGCAGCCAGCCCAGTGCCAACGACGCGCCGGTGGTCAATACCACCGTCAGCACCACCTGCGCCGTGCCCAGCCCGAAGACGAAGCGCTTCATCGCGCGCAGCTTGGGCAAGCTGAACTCCAGCCCGATGGCAAACATCAGAAACACCACCCCGAACTCGGCCAGATAGCGCAATCCGGCCGAGTTTTGTGCCAGCGCCAGCGCATGGGGTCCGATGACCACCCCCACGGCCAAGTAGCCGATCATCGCAGGCAGCCGCAGCAACCGGCACACCACCACCCCCAGCACAGCGGCCAGCAGGTACAGCAGGGTGAGGTCGAGCGCGTTCATGGCCCGATCTTAAGGGCGCAAGGGGTGGCGGCGTTGCCGGATAATCGCACGCATGACCGCCAACGCGACGACTGCCCCCGCAGACCTCGACGGTGCCGCGCTGCTGGCGCTGGCGCGTGCGGCGCTGCAGACCGAAATCGACGGCCTGCAAGCCATGGCCGCGCGGCTGGACGAGCGCTTCGTGCAGGCCGTGACCACGCTGCTGCGTTGCCGTGGGCGCGTGGTCGTCACTGGCATGGGCAAGAGCGGCCATGTGGGCCGCAAGATCGCGGCGACACTGGCGTCGACGGGAACGCCCGCCATGTTCGTGCACCCGGCCGAGGCCAGCCACGGCGACCTGGGCATGATCACGCCCACCGATGCGGTATTGGCCATCAGCAACTCCGGCGAGAGTGACGAGCTCACCGCCATCTTGCCACTGATCAAACGCATGGGGGTGCCGTTGGTGGCCATGACCGGACGGGCCGACTCCAGCCTGGGACGGCACGCGGACGTTATCCTGGACACGGGCGTGGCGCGCGAGGCCTGCCCGCACAACCTGGCCCCCACCGCCAGCACCACGGCGCAAATGGCCATGGGCGACGCGCTGGCCGTGGCGTTGCTGAGCGCGCGCGGGTTTCAGCCGGACGACTTTGCCCGCTCGCACCCGGGCGGCGCGCTCGGGCGCCGCCTGCTGACGCTGGTGCGCGACGTCATGCGGCCGCTGGAGGCGACACCGCGCGTGCCGCCCAGCGCCACCCTGATCGAGACCATGCGCGCGATGAGCGCGGGCGGGCTGGGCGCGACCGCCGTCGTGGACGAGCATGGTGTGGCGATCGGCATCTTCACCGACGGTGACCTGCGCCGCCTGATCGAGCGGCGCG
>NZ_CALIND010000083.1:0-28011 GCF_938045175.1 uncultured Tepidimonas sp. | reverse complement strand
ATGCCGATGTGGCGCGCCACGAATTCGGCGGGGTTTTCCAGGGCAGACAAGGGGGTGGGGGGCGTCATCGCGCGGCTCCGTTCACTGGGCCAGTTGGCGGTAGGCGGTCTCGTCCAGCAGCGCGTCCAGTTCGGCGGGCTGACTCAGGCGCACCTTGAAGAACCAACCCTCACCCAGCGGGTCGCGGTTGGCCAGCGATGGGTCGGCGCGCAACGCCTCGTTGACGGCGACGATCTCGCCGCTGACCGGCATGTAAACGTCGGCGGCGGCTTTGACCGATTCAACCACGCCGGCCACTTCTTTTTGCGGCAGCGTTTTGCCCACTTCGGGCAGCTCCACGAACACGACGTCGCCCAGCGCATCTTGCGCGTGGTGGGTGATGCCGACGGTGGCGGTGTCGCCATCGACGCGGATCCATTCATGGTCGGGGGTGTACTTGATGGTCATGATCATCGACTCCAACGGTGGGGAAGGAAAGGGGGCGGTCAGCCGCGGTGGTAGCGCGGCGCGACGAAGGGCAGGGGCACGACTTCCATGGGCACGGGCTTGCCGCGGACGATGGCGTGCAATACCGTGCCCGGGCTGGCGTGCTCGGGCGGGACGTAGCCCATGGCGATCGGCACGTCCAGCGTGGGCGACAGCAGCCCGCTGGTGACCTGGCCCACCGGCAAACCCGCTGGGGTGTGCAAGGGGGCGGGTTCGCGCACCGGCACACGCTGCTGGGCGCGCAGACCGACGCGCACGCGGCTCAGGGGCAGGCTGCCATCCAGTTGCGCCAATACGCGCTCGGCGCCGGGAAAGCCGCCTTCGCGCGCGCCGCCGCGCCGACGCACCTTCTGGATGGCCCAGGCCAGGCCTGCCTCGATGGGGGTGGTGTGGGTGTCGATGTCCTGCCCATACAGGCACAGGCCCGCTTCCAAGCGCAGCGAGTTGCGCGCCCCCAAGCCTACCGGGTGCACCTCCGGCTGTGCCAGCAGCGCGCGTGCAAAATCGATGGCGGCGTCGGCCGGCAGCGAGATCTCGAAGCCGTCCTCGCCGGTGTAGCCGCTGCGGGTGGCGTAGAGTGACGCACCGTGCCAGGTGAAGGCGCCGCCGGTCATGAAGACCAGATCCTGCACGCCGGGCAGCAGGCGCGCCAGGGCCGTCACTGCCAGCGGCCCTTGCAGCGCCAGCAGCGCACGTTCGAAGTGGGCGCGCACCTCGCAGCGCTGCCCGATACGCGCTTGCAGATGCGCCAGGTCGGCGTGCTTGCACGCGCCATTGACCACGAGGGTCAGGTCGCCCCCTTGCGCCAGATCGCGGTTGACGAACATCAGGTCGTCCAGAATGCCGCCGTCGTCGGTCAGCAGCAGGCCGTAGCGCTGGCGGTGCGGGGCGAGCCCCAGCACGTCCATGGGCAGCAGCGTCTCCAGCGCCGCGGCGGCCTCGGGGCCGTGCAGCGTGATTTGCCCCATGTGTGAGACGTCGAACAGCCCGGCTGCCTGGCGCGTGTGCTGGTGCTCGCGCAGCAGGCCGTCCGGGTATTGCACGGGCATGGCGTAGCCGGCAAACGGCACCATGCGCGCCCCGAGGGCCAGGTGAAGGTCGTACAGGGGGGTCTGGAGCAGCGCTTCGGTGGTGGCAGCGGACATGGTCGATCTGACAAACAGGTGGTCACGACCGGCGCCCGAAGGCACCGGGGCACACCTGCTGTCCGCTTTACCTGAGAGATTCGCCGACGCCGCGCCACCCATGCGGTCGCGCACGCCGCTTGCTCCTTCGGTGGGCGACGCCTGGCACTGGGGCCGCTGGCGACGCCTCTCTCCAGCAGGCAAACACCCCGCGGGGTGTTGCATCAGTCCTTTTGCCTGAGCGTTCGGCGTTGGCCTGCGCCTTCGGCGGCAGTTCGACGCCATGGCGTCATCTGCGCTCTCCTGATGCGCCGCATTGTAACGCGACGTCGGCGCCCATCACATGCCGGCGTAATTCGGGCCGCCGCCGCCTTCCGGCGTCACCCAAACGATGTTTTGCGTCGGGTCTTTGATGTCGCAGGTTTTGCAATGCACGCAGTTTTGCGCGTTGATGACGAGCTGTGGCCCGCCGTCCTTCTCGACGAACTCGTACACCCCGGCAGGGCAGTAGCGGCTCTCCGGTCCCCCGTAGAGGGCCAGGTTGACCGCTATCGGCACCGTTGGATCCTTGAGCGTGAGGTGAGCGGGCTGGTTTTCTTCGTGGTTGGTGTTGGACAGGAAAACGCTGCTTAAGCGGTCGAACGTGAGCACGCCATCGGGCTTGGGGTAGCGGATGGGCTCGACTTGACTGGCCGCGTGCAAGCGAGCGTGGTCGGGGCTGTGGCGATGCACGGTCCAGGGCGGACTCTGGATGCCCAGCTTGGGCAGCAGCCAGTGCTCGATGCCGGTCATCAGCGCCCCGATGGTGTTGCCCTTTTTGAACCACGTCTTGAAGTTGCGCGCCCGATGCAGCTCTTGATAGAGCCAGCTCTGCTCGAAGGCGGCCGGGTACGCCGCCAGCTCGTCGTGTTGGCGCCCCGCTTGCAGCGCCTCGAACGCCGCCTCGGCGCACAGCATGCCGGTCTTGATGGCGGCGTGGCTGCCTTTGATGCGTGCGGCGTTGAGGTAGCCCGCGTCGCAGCCCACCAGCGCACCCCCGGGGAAGACGGGCTTGGGCAAGCTGAGCAACCCCCCCGCCGTGATGGCACGCGCGCCATAGCCGATGCGCTTGCCGCCTTCGATGTGCGCCCGGATGGCGGGGTGCGTCTTCCAGCGCTGCATCTCCTCGAACGGGCTCAACCACGGGTTTTGATAGTCCAGCCCCACCACGAAGCCCAGCGTGACCTTGTTGCCCTCGAGGTGGTACAGAAACCCGCCGCCGTAGGTGTGTTCGTCCAGCGGCCAACCGGCGGTGTGCACCACCAGCCCGGGCTTGGCTTTTTCAGGTGGGATTTCCCACAGCTCTTTGATGCCGATGCCGTAGGTTTGCGGGTCCTTGCCCTCGTCGAGCCGGAAGCGCGCGATCAACTCCTTGCCCAGGTGCCCGCGCGCCCCCTCGGCGAAGACGGTGTACTTGGCGCGCAGCTCCATGCCGAGCTGAAAGGCGTCGGTCGGCTGCCCGTCCTTGCCCAGGCCCAGGTGTCCCGTGGCCACGCCCACGACGCGACCCTGCTCATCGTAGAGCACCTCGGCGGCGGTAAAGCCCGGGAAAATCTCCACGCCCAGCGCCTCGGCCTGCTCGCCCATCCATTTGGTCACGGCACCCAGGCTGATGACGTAGTTGCCATCGTTGTGAAAGCACTCGGGCAGTAGCCAGTGCGGCGTGCGCATGGCGCTGCCTTCTTCCAGGAACAGCACCTCGTCACCGGTGACGGGCTGGTTCAGCGGCGCGCCGCGCTCCTTCCAGTCGGGCAAGAGCTCGGTGATGGCGCGCGGGTCCATGACCGCCCCCGACAGGATGTGCGCGCCGGGCTCGGAGCCTTTTTCCAGCACGCAGACGCTGACGTCGACGCCTTTTTGGGCGGCGAGTTGTTTGAGCCGGATGGCCGTGGCCAGCCCTGCCGGGCCCGCGCCGACGATGACGACGTCGTATTCCATGGCCTCGCGCGGGCCAAACTGCTCGATCAAATGCGCCGGGGTTTTCATGCGCTGCATTGTAGTGGCGATGGCCTTACCATCGCTGTCAAGTCACCGACAAGATGGACCACCGCCCATGCGCATCGACCTGCCGACCGACAAGCGCCTCGTGCACACCATGACGATTCCCATCCGTTGGGGGGACATGGATGCCATGGGGCACGTCAACAACACCGTGTACTTTCGCTACATGGAAAGCGCCCGGCTGCAATGGATGGGCGAGTGGGGTATGCCCGCCAACCCGCGCGGCTGCGGGCCAGTGATCGCCAACGCGTTCTGCAATTTTTGGCGGCAGCTCGAGTACCCGGGCGACGTGATCGTGCGCAGTTATGTGGGCGCGCTAGGTCAGCGCTCGTTCGACATGTTCCACGAGCTGCTGCGCACGGATGGCGGCGATACCGTCTATGCCAACGGGGGCGCGACGGTGGTGTGGGTGGATTTTCCGGCGCAGCGCTCGGTGCCATTGCCCGCTGCGCTGCGCCAGCGGCTGGCCGAGGGCGTCACTTGACCTTGGGCAGGCGGCCGAGCAAATAAAACTCGTCGTTGGGCTGCATGCCGCTGAAGGACGCCATGCGATTCGACAGGCCGAAGAAGGCGGTGATGGCCGCGATGTCCCAAATGTCCTCGTCGTCCAGGCCGTGCGCGTGCAGCGCCGCGAAGTCGGCGTCGTCGATGGCGTGTGATTGCTGGCAGACCTTTATCGCGAAGTCCAGAATGGCGCGCTGGCGCGGGCTGATGTCGGCCTTGCGGTAGTTGATGGCCACCTGGTCGGCGATCAGGGGCTTTTTTTCGTAGATGCGCAGGATGGCTCCGTGCGCGACCACGCAGTACAGGCACTGGTTGGCGGCGCTGGTAGCGACCACGATCATTTCGCGCTCGCCCTTGGTCAGGTTGGAGGTGCGGCCGACGGTCTCGGGCATCATCAGCGCGTCGTGGTAGGCAAAGAAGGCGCGCCACTCCGCCGGCCGGCGCGCCAGCATCAGAAACACGTTCGGCACGAAGCCGGCTTTGGCCTGCACGTCGAGGATGCGCTGGCGGATGTCGTCGGGCAGATCGGTCAGCTCGGGCAGTGGATAGCGGGGGTTCATGCGGGGCTCCTGTGTGGCCATGGGTCGAGGGGGATGGGGCGCTCACTCGTCCAGCGAGGCGCTCCAGCGTGCGTTCCACGCCGGCGGTGTGCGCAGCGCGTCGAAGCGTCGCCGGTCGCGTTTGGTGGGGCGGCCTTGGGTCAGCGTGGCCGCCGGCTCCGGGGCCAGGCGGCGCAGCTCGGCGTGGCGTTCGCGCGCGGCGATGGATTCGGGCGTTTCCTCGTACAGCAGCATGGCCTGGCTCGCCGGGCCGCGCACGGCGGAAAGCGCGCGCACGACCACCGTGCGCTCCACGTCGCCAGTGCGCAGTCGAATGACGTCACCCGGCCGGGGTTCGCGGCTGGCCTTGGCGGGCGCCCCGTTGACGAGCACACGGCCGCGTTCGAGCATCTCGGCGGCCAGCGCGCGCGTCTTGTAAAAGCGCGCCGCCCACAGCCACTTGTCCAGGCGCACGCGGCCGGGGGTGTCGTCTGGCGTGGGCGGAGAGTGGCGGGCCATGGCGTGCGCCTTACCCCTGACCGGTCACTGCACCGCCCCCAGCGCCAGTGCCCGCTCGCGGCTGGCCGCGCGTTCGGCGTCCGACGGCTGCACCGTCGTGGGCCAGCCTGCCAAGTGGCGCTCGGCGATGTCGGCCAGCGCGCCCAGCCACGTCGGGTCGTCGTTGAGGCACGGGATGTAGTGAAAGGTCTGGCCGCCCGCGGCCAGGAACGCCTCGCGCGCCTCCTGGTCGATTTCTTCCAACGTCTCGATGCAGTCGCCGGTAAACCCCGGGCAGATCACGTCCACCCGCCGTACGCCCTGGCGCGCCAGCGCCACCAGCGTGGGTTCGGTGTAGGGCTCGAGCCACTTGGCGCGGCCGAAGCGCGACTGGAATGTCATCACGTATTGGTCGCGCGACAGGCCCAGCGCCTCGGCCAGCAGGCGGCCCGTCTTATGGCATTCGCAGTGGTAGGGGTCGCCGCGCTGCAGTGTGCGCGCAGGCATGCCGTGAAAACTCATCACCAAGCGCTCGGGCTGGCCCGCGTGGGCCCAGTGCGCGCGCACCCGCTCGGCCAGTGCGGCGATGTAGCCCGCGTCGTCGTGGTAGTGGTTGACGAAGCGCAGCTCCGGCACCCAGCGCAAGCGGCCCGCCCAGGCATAGACTTCGTCCAACACGCTGGCGGTGGTCGCCGCGCAGTACTGCGGGTAGGCGGGCAGGATGAGGATGCGCGTGCAGCCCGCGGCCTTGAGCGCGTCGAGCTCGCGCCGCACCGCGGGTTGGCCGTAGCGCATGGCCCAGCGCACCTGGACGCGGTGGCCGCGTTCTCCTAGCATGCCTTGCAGGTATTTGGCCTGGCGTTCGGTCCAGACTTTGAGCGGCGAGCCGTCCGGCGTCCAGATGGTGGCGTATTTGGCGGCGGATTGGCGCGGCCGCACGTTGAGGATGATGCCGTGCAGGATCGGCCACCAGATGGGGCGTGGGATCTCGACCACGCGCGGGTCGCTCAGAAATTCGGCCAGGTAGCGCCGCAGCGCGGCCGGTGTGGGCGCCTCGGGGGTGCCCAGATTGACCCAGAGGATACCGGTGTGGGCCGCCTGGCCATGGGTGTAGGGGGGCTCGGTGCGCATGGTCATGCGGTATTCTCGCGCAGACATGTTCGACCCTGCACGCGTGCGCGCGATCACCCTCGATCTGGACGACACCCTGTGGCCGGTATGGCCGACGATCGAGCGCGCCGAAGCGATGCTGCAGCAATGGTTGCACGCGCATGCGCCGGCGACGGCTGCCTTGTTGCACGAGCCAGCGATGCGGCGCGCCATCCGCGCCGAGGTCGAGCGGCAACACTCCCAGCACCGCCACGACCTGAGCTTTTTGCGCCGCGAGGCAATCCGTGCCGCCCTGCGCCGGGCGGGCGACGATCCCGCGCTGGCCGAGCCGGCGTTCGAGGTGTTTTTTGCCGAACGGCAGCGCGTGACGCTGTTCGAAGATGTGCGCCCGGCCCTGGAGGCGCTGGCCGCGCGCTATCCGGTGGTCGCGCTGTCCAACGGCAATGCCGATGTGCAGCGCGTCGGCATCGGCCAATGGTTCCATGCCCGGCTGGGCGCGCGCGAGGCGGGGGTGGCCAAGCCCGACGCGCGAATTTTTCGCGCCGCCGCCGCCCTGGTCGGTGTGGCGCCCGAGCATGTGCTGCACGTGGGCGACGATGTCCATCACGACGTGCTGGGCGCGCTGCATGCAGGCATGCAGGCAGCGTGGGTCGATCGCGCCGGGCGTGAGTGGCACGCAGCGCTCGCTGCCCCGCCCCATGGCCCCACGCCCGCAGTAGCAGAACCCGCGGCGCCGCACGAGCGCCCCCACCTGCAGGTGCCCCACCTGGTGGCGTTGTGCGAGGCGTTGGGGCTGGCGTCCGTGCACTCGGTAGTCCCTGTCAACTCCCCCTCGAAAGGCTCGACATGATCACGATCCATGGCATATTCGCCTCTCGCGCCGTGCGCCCGCTATGGGTGGCGCAGGAATTGGGCATCGACTATCAGCACATTCCCACGCCCTACCAAGGGGGTGCGACGCGCACGCCGGAATTTTTGGCACTCAACCCCAACGGCCACATCCCCGTGCTGATCGACGAGCGGCCCGAGGGGCGCGTGGTGGTATGGGAGTCGATGGCGTGCGCGCTCTACTTGGCGCGCCACCACGGCCGCGGGGACGGCAGTGACCTGGCGCCCGCCTCGCCGGCGGAGGATGCCGAGGCGCTGCGCTGGGCCTTCTGGGCCATGACCGAGTTGGAGGCCGACGCACTGACCGTGCTGATGCACCGGCGCGGACTGCCCCCCGAGCGGCGCGACGCCGACCGGCTGGCCGCCGCGGAGCAGCGCGTGCGCGGGCCGCTGGCCGTACTAGAGGCGCACTTGCAGGTGCAGGCGCAACGTGGCTGGCCCCATCTAGCGGCGGAGCGCTTTACGGTGGCGGACGTGTGTGTGGCCAGCGTGGCCAACTGGGTGCGTTCGTCGCCCGAGCTGATGCATGCCTTCCCCCATGTGCACGAGTGGCTGCAACGCTGCCATGCACGCCCGGCGTATCGGGCGCTCAAAGAGAAAGAGGCGGCGCAAAAAAGCAGCGCCGCCGGCTAGGCGCGCGCCGACAGCGCGGCGGCAGCGGCCAGCCCGCTGCGCACCGCACCCTCCAGGGTCGCGGGGTAGGGGCCGTCGATGGCGTCGCCCGCGGCCAGCAGGCCGGGTGCCACGTGCATGCCGGGGCGTCGCAGGCCGGGGGTGCAGGCGAAGGTGGCGCGTTTTTCCACCACCGTCGCAAGCGGCGTACAGCCGCCCAGCCCCAGCTGGCGCTGCAATTGCTCTTGCACGGCGCGCAAGAGCGCGCTGCGATCGGTGGCCAGCGCTGGCGCCGGGGCACTGGCCACCAGCGCGAGAACCGGAGCGCTGTTGGCCAGCGGCCGGCGCCAAAACACGAATTGCGCGGGGGCGGTGACCGCGTGGGTGTGCAGCGCGAGCATGGGCTCGGCCGCCGGCCAATGCCAGTCCGGGGGTGGGCGCAGGTAGACCGTGGCGATGGGTTGGTGGTGCAGGGCGGCTGCCGTGGCGCACCAGGCGGCGACAGTCGGCTCGGCGTCCAGGCCAGACGCGGCCAGCAGGCGGGCCGTGGCCGCGACCGGGCAGGCCAGCACCACGGCCTGGGTGTGCACGGTATCGCCGCAGGCCAGGTGCAGCCACCAGCCAACGCCAGCCGCACGTTGCAGCGCCACCACCCGCGCGCCGGTGCGCAGCACGGCACCGCCCGCGCGCAGGGTGGCGATGGCGGGATCGGGCAACAGTTGGCCCAGGTCGGCGCGGGGCAGCAACAGGTCGCTCGGCGCCCAGGGGGCGGGGGCAGGCCCCAGCAGCGCATCGCGCAGCACGCGCCGGAAAACCCAGGCGCTGGCACGGTCGATGGGGGTATTGAGCGCCGCGACGCACAGGGGCTCGATCAGGTCGCGCACCACCGGATCTGGCAGCCCTGCGCAAAGGTTGGCCACCGGGGTGTCGGGGCTGCGGGCATCCACGGGGCGCAGCCACCCCGCCAGGGCGCGCAGCGCCGCCAGCCGCGCCCGCCATGGCCAGGGACGTGCGCGCAGCAGGGCCGCGCCCAGCGCCAACGGCGCCAAGCGGGGTGGCAGGCGCGGGCCCCAAGCAGACGGCACCAGGCCCATGCCATCGGGGTAGCGCAGGGTCAGCGGCAGGCGCTGCAGTGTCTGGGCCAGCGGCACGCCCAGGCGTCGCATCAGGCCCAGCGTGGCGGTGTAGGCGCCGATCAGGATGTGTTGTCCATTGTCCAGCGGCCATGTCGTGCCGGCCTCGTCCAACACGGGCACGGTACGCGCGCGGCCACCCCAGTAGGGAGACGCCTCCAGCAACGTCACGTGCCAGCCAGCATCCTGCGCGGCGATGGCGGCGGCCAAGCCGGCCCAGCCGCCGCCCACGACGGCCACCGTTCGCGTCACAGCCGCCCCAGGGCCTGCACCTTCCAGGCCAGCCAGAATTTGCGCAGCGGCGTCAGCGCCACGCGTTGCGTCAGCACCAGCATCGGGTCTTGGGCGATCTCGTCCAGTAGCGCGCGGTAGATGCTGGCCATCATCAAGCCTGGTTTTTGTGCACGCCGGTCGGGCGCCGGCAGCAGTGCGATCGCCTCCTCATAGATGGCCAGCGCGCGCTCGATCTGAAAGCGCATCAGGGCGCCGAAGCGTGACGCAAAGTCGGGGCTGGCCCCGACACCGCGGCGCAGGATCTCGTGCGCCTTGACGTCGAAGCGCTGCAGCTCGGCAATGGGCAGGTACAGCCGACCACGCAGCGCGTCTTCGCCCACGTCGCGGATGATGTTGGTGAGCTGAAACGCCAGCCCCAGCCGATGTGCGTAGTCGGTGGTGGCGGGTTGGGTCTGGCCAAATATGCGCGCCGCAACCTCGCCGACGACGCCCGCGACTAGGTGGCAGTAGCGCTGTAGTTGCGCAAAATCCAGATAGCGGCTTTGCTGCAGGTCCCACTCGCACCCCTCGATGACCTGCAGCAGCGGCTCGACTTGCAGGCCGTAGGGCTGGATGTGCGGCTGCAGGGCCACGAGCGCCGGATGTTCCGGTGTCTGACCGGCGAAGGTGAGCCGCACCTGCTCGCGCCACCAGGCCAACTTGGCTTGTGCCACGGCGGGGTCGTGCACTTCATCGACGATGTCGTCGATCTCGCGGCAAAAGGCGTAGAACGCGGTGATGGCGGCGCGTCGCGGCGCGGGCAAAAACAAAAAAGCATAGTAAAAGCTGCTGCCCGACGCCGCCGCGCGCTCCTGGGCATAGGCCTGGGCCTGCGCCAGCCGCTCGGGCGTCATGTCGCCGCCTCCCGCGCCCAGCGCGCAGCCACCGGACGCATGAACAGGCCGTACAGCAACGGCACCATGAACAGCGTCAGCGCCGTCGAGACCAGCAACCCCCACACGATGGCCGAGGCCACTGGGCCCCACAGCAGACTTTGCCCCCCCAGCCCGAACGCGAGCGACACGAGCCCACCGATGGTGGTGGTGCTGGTGATGAGGATGGGCACCACGCGCCGCCGCGCCGCCCAGACGATGGCGTGCATCAACCCCAGTCCCTGGCGCAGCCGGTCGTTGGCGGCGTCGATGAGCACGATGGCCGAGTTGACCGCGATGCCGGTGAGCGCGATGACCCCGTACAGCGTGTACAGCGACAACGGGTGGCGCGTGATGGCCAGGCCAATGGCCACCCCGGCGAAGGCCAACGGCACCGTGACCAGGATCATCAGCGGCTGGCCGTAGCTGCGAAACTGGGCGGCCAGGATCAGGTAGATCAACCCGACGCCGAGCAAGAACAGTTGCTGCATGGCGGCCAGGCTTTCGTTGATGTCTTCCAGCTCGCCCGAAAAGTCCAGATCGACGCCAGGGTGCTGCAGTCGCAGCGTGTCCCATGCGGCCTGGATGCGGCGGTTGGCCTCGGTGGTGTCGAGCACGGCCTTGTCGAGATCGGCCTCGACCGTGATGGCGCGGCGCAGGTTGTGGTGGCGAATGAAGCCGCGCGTGGGCTGGAGTTCCGCCTGCACCAGCGCCCCGAGTTGCGTCACCTGGCCGTTGGGCAGCGTCACCGGCGTGGCCAACAGCGCCGAGGGGTCCGGCGGTGGTGCGTCGAGCAGGCGCTGGCGCACGCGCAGCTCGATCTTGTCGCCCGCCTCGCGCGTGAAGGCCACCACCTCGCCGTCGACCGCCAGCCGCACCAGCCGTGTGGCCTGCGCGGGCCCGATGCCCAGCTCGCGCAGCGCCTCGGGTTGGAGCGTCAGGCGCAGCATGCCGCGCCCGGGTATGTTGTCGTCCTGGATGTCGCGCGTGCCGGGCAGGGTGGCAATGACGGCCTTCAAGGCGTCGGCGGCGGCTTGGATCTGGTCGAAGTCGTCGCCGCGCACTTTGACGCTGATGGGCTTGCCCGCCGGCGGCCCGCCCGACAGCAGCGTGAAGCTCTTGCGCCCGGGGCCGGGCAGCGTTTCGACCTCGCGCCGCATCGCCTCCACCACCTCTTGCACCTCGCGTGCGCCCGGCGTGCGTGGATTGAGCGAAACGAACACCTGCCCGTAGGCGTCACCGTATACCGGTTCGGTCTGGGTGAACTTCAGCCCCGCGGTCGAGGTGACGGCGCGCGCTTCGTGCCCCTGCGCGGCGTCGCCCACGCCGCGCAGGTGGCGGCGCACCACTTGCTCCACCCGCTCGGTCTCGGCCAGCGTTTCTTCCAGTGAGGCGCTGGCGGGCATGTCGACGTTGACGTAGAACGCCCGGATCGGGTCGAAGGCGAAAAACTGCACGCGCACCACGCCGGTGGCCAGCAGCGCCGCGGCACCCGCCACCACCAGCGCGCCCAGCCCCAAAAAGGTCCAGGGCCGACGCAGAACCACCACCAGCGCCTGCCCGTAGCGCAGGCGCAGCGCGCGGTTGAAGCGGTTGCGCCAGCGTTGCACGCGCCCCGGCTGGTCCAGCCGCACCTTCATCATGGCCACGTGTACCGGCATCATCCAAAACGCCTCGACGAGCGAGATCAGCAACGCCAGCGTCACCACGAACGGGATGATGAACATGAATTTGCCGACGATCCCCGGCATCAGCATCAGGGGCAAAAACGCGGCCAGCGTCGTCGCCACCGAGGCCAACACGGGTTTCCACACCTCGGCAATGCCGTCCAGGCAGGCCGGCAGCGCGGCCTGTCCGCGCTCGATGCGGTAGTAGATCGCCTCCACCACCACCACGGCGTCGTCCACCAGCATACCCAGCGCGATCACCACGCCCAGCAATACGGAGATATTGAGGGTGTAGTCCATCCCCTGCAAGACGGCAAATGTGCCTAGCAGCGAGAACGGGATGCCGAGCGCGACCAGCACGCCGATGCGCCAGCCCAAAAACACCCAACTGACCGCCAGCACCAAGACGACGCCATAGAGCGCGTTGGTTTGCATGACGTCGATCGCCTCGCGCGTGGGGATGGTCTGGTCATCGGTCAGCGTTAGCTGCAGCCCCTGGGTGGCCAGCACGGCGTTTTCGCGCTCGATGAAGGCGCGCACATCGTCGAGCAGCCTCAAGGTGTTGACGCGGGCTTTTTTGGTCAACGCCAGCGAGATCGCAGGCTGCCCGTCCATCGACGCCAGCTGCGACGGTTTGGCGCGCGCCCACGTTACTTGGGCCACGTCGCCCAAGCGGGCGAACGCACCGGGCCGCACAGCGGACGTCACGGTCAGTTGCGCCAGGCGTTCCGGGTCGAGCTCGACGCCGCTGACGGCGATCGTCCACACGCCTTGCCGGGTGGCGAGTGTGCCCGCCGCGGTGTCGCGCCAGTGGGCGCGCAGCGCGTCTGCCACGTCAGCGGCCGTCAGCCCGCGCACCGCCAGCGCCGCCGGATCGGGGCGCACCAGCAGCTCCGGGTCGCGCAGCCCAGAGGCGAACACCTGGTCGACGCCGCGCAGCCGCTCCAGGGCTTGGCGGATGCGCCGCCCCTCGCGCCGCAGCACCTCGTCGTCGGCCGGCCCGGTTAGCCGCATGATGGCGGTGGGAAAGCCGTTGGAGGTGGAAATCTCGAGCACGCGCGGCTCGCGCGCCTCATCGGGCAGCTCGGCGCTCGCTTTGTTTTGGATCTCGCGCCGCAGATCGTTCATGCGCTTGTCGAAGGTACGCTCGTCGATGTCGCCAAAGCGCACCAGCAGACTGGAGACATTCTCGCGCGAGCTGGAGCTCACGAACCGAATGTCGGCCACGCCCTGGATGGCATCCTCCAGCGGGTTGGTGACCAGCCGCTCGACCTCCTCGGCACTGGCGCCCGGCAGCACCGTGGTGACGTTGACCCAGTTGAAGTTGATCTCCGGGTCGCGCTCGCGCGGCATTTGCACATAGGCCAGCAGGCCCAGGAGCATGACGACCGCGAACGCGATGTTGGCCAGGGGGTGGTTGGTGATGAGGGCGCGCAGCAGCCGCATGGACCATCTCCGGGGGTGTGCCTCAGGGGCCGACCGTGATGGGTTGGCCATCGCGCAACGCCTGCTGCCCCTGGGTGACGAGGCGCGCCTGCGTGGGCAGCCCCGTCGCCGGTGCGGGCCGGCCCTCTTGTGCTTGCGTCAGAGGCACGAAGCGCGCGCGTGCTGCCGCGCCCTCGCCCTCGGCCACGAAGACGCCCAGCCGACCCTCGCGCTGTACCAACAGCGTGGCAGGCACGTGGGGATCGCTGGTCTGCCAGCGCAGCAGGCCCGGGGTGCCCGGCGGCAAGGGTTCGCCCAGTAGGCGCAGGCGCACCGTCTGCAGCCGCGTGCCGGCCGAGACGGCATCGACCACGCGCAGCACTTGCGCGCGCCGCTGCGCGCCGGATTCGGCTTCGAAGACCAGTTCCCGCACGCGCTGCAGTGTCTGCGCGTCGGCGGGGGGCAGCGCCGCGTGCAACTCGCTGCCCTCCGTTTGGGCCAGCACGAACAGTGGGGTGCCCGCGGCCACCGTCTCGCCCTGCTGGGCCAGCCGTTGGGTGATGGTGCCGGCAAAGGGCGCGCGCACCACGGCTTTGGCCCGCTGACGCTCGGCGCTGCGCAGCGCGGCTTCCGTCTGTGCCAGGTCGGCTTGCTGCACCGTGAGTTCGGTTTCGCGCAGGGTCAGCGCCTCGGGCGACAGAAAACCCTGTGCCTGCAGTTGGCGCGCGCGTGCCAGCTGGGCCTGGGCCATGCCCAAGCGCGCCTGTGCCGCATCGCGTGCGGCGCGCGCGCGCTCCACGGCCAGCGCTAGGTCGGTCTCATCGAGCCGTGCCAGCACCTGCCCGGCGCGCACGCGCGTGCCCACATCGGCGTCCCAGCGCTGCAGCACGCCACCCACCTCGGCCGCGATGCGCGCTTCGTTGCGTGGTGCCACCTGGGCGCTGACGCTGCGCGTCGGATAGACCGCCACCTCGGCCAGCGGCTGCGCGCGCACGGTGAGCGTGGCCGAGGGCGCGGGCGGGGACGCGGTGGGGGCGGGCGAGGTGGGGGGCGAGCCGTGCGAGGGCGCGGCGGCCAATGCCAGCAGCAACCACAGAGCGGATAGGGGGCGGCGTGTCATGCGCAAAGGGCGGGGTTCGATGGGGGTCGATGATGCCACGCGCGCCACATAAGTAGCGGCAGGTCGCGTGCGCGCAGGGTGGGGCGTTGGTGCAGCGTGCGCCAGCCGAGCGCCTGGATATGCTGCAGCACCCGCAACGCGCCCTGCAGCACGAGGCGCAATTCCCAGCCGAAGCGCCCGCCGATGGCGAGCGGCAAAGACCAACCGGCGCGCAAATGGTGCAGCGCCAACCGACAACCTCGCTGCACGACAGGGGTCAGCTCGGCATCGGTCCAGTCGGCCAGGGGGCGGTGGGGGTCGAGGCCGGCGTGCCTCAGCCACGCATCGGGCACATACCAGCGCCCGCGGGCGCGATCCTGCCCCAAGTCTTGCCACAGATTGACCAGTTGCAGCCCGGTGCAGATGGCATCGCTTTGCGCCAGTGCCGTGGGGGTCTGCACACCCGCCAGGTGCAGCATCAAGCGCCCGACCGGGTTGGCGGAACGGCGGCAATAGTCCAGCAGCTCGGCGTCGTCGCGGTAGCGGCGGCCGTCGGCGGTCCAGCGCACGTCCTGCTCGAACGCGTCGAGCAAATCCAGGAAGGGTGCCAATGGCAGGCCGTGGCGTTGGCGGGCCGCTTGCAGCGGTGCCAGCATGGGCGCCCAGTCCGCTTGGCGCGTGACGGTGTCGTCGTCGCTCCAAAGGCGCTGCAACAGGTCCCGCAGCGCCGCCAACTGGGCCAGCCGTTCGGCGGGCGGGGCGTCGCCCTCATCCGCCACATCGTCGGCCCAGCGAGCCACACGGTAGATGGCCACGACCGCTTCACGCCACTGCGGCGGGCACAGCAACGAGGCGACGGGGAAGTTTTCATAATGATCGACGGCCGAAGCAAACGCCATGGTCGGATGTTGCCACAGCCGCGTGACGCAGTGTTTTTCCGGGGGCTCAAAAGCCCCCGAAACTGGTACGATCGTTCGATGCGTCGCTATCGCGCACTCGAGTAGTGCATGCGATCGGCGCCGGCCCTCACCAGTACAACAAACAGTAACAGCAGCCAGTCTCCAGGGAACCATGCGCCAAGTGTTGCAACACCTCGAGCAGCTCGCGCGACTGACGCGGGGCAGGGATCGTGACAGCATGGACGCGACCCTGGTGGAGGTGATGCGGCCGTTGCTCGATGCCCGGGCCGTGACGCTGTGGGAGGCGGTGCCCGATGCCGACGGTGACCGGCTGTTGAACCGGGCCCGGCTGGAGCGGGGCGCGCCCGTGCCGCAGTCGTCGCCGGCGTGGATGACGCTGGCGGATTTGCCCCGGGTGGATGCCGATCCGCAGCGCGAGCAGGCCTGGCAGTCGCGGCAGACCCGCCTCTTGACGGACGACGGCGCGGCACGGCTGTTGGTCCCCATCCTGACGGAGTCCGACCGGCGTTTGCTCATCGAGGCGGATTTCGACGGCGCGCCCGATCCCCATCGCGTACAGGTCGCCGAGGGCATGGCGCGGATTTTCGAAAATTTCATCAACGTGCTCGAATCGAGCGAGCGCGACACGCTGACTGGGTTGCTGAACCGCAAATCGTTCGACGACGCCTTCTACAAAGCCACCCGGGTGACGCCCCAAGCGCCTGATGGGCCGCACGGGCAGCGGCGTCCCGGCAGCGGTGGCACGCATTGGCTGGCCGTGATCGATGTGGATCATTTCAAATCGGTCAACGACCGTTACGGGCACCTGATCGGCGACGAAGTGTTGCTGTTGATCGCGCGCATTCTGCGCAGTACGTTCCGGCACGATGACCGTCTGTACCGGTTCGGTGGCGAGGAATTCGTCGTGCTGGCGCGCGCAGCCGATGCCACTGCCGCGGCCAGCGCCTTCGAGCGGCTGCGACGCAACGTCGAGGGTTTCCCTTTCCCCCAGGTGGGGCGTATCACGGTCAGCATCGGCTACACCGCTGTGCGCGAGCACGATATACCGGCCGATGCCTTCGAGCGCGCCGACCGTGCGGTGTATCTGGCCAAGGCGCAGGGGCGCAACCAGGTGCGCGGCTACGAGACCGACGTGCAGACGGGCGAGCCCGAAACGCATCGCGGTGCGGGTGGCGACATCGAGTTGTTCTGAACCTGGCGCTACAATCGCGGCCTGTTCCGACCGGGCGCCGATGGGCCCCGAGGCCGTGCGCGGGTGGCGAAATTGGTAGACGCACCAGGTTTAGGTCCTGACGCCAGCGATGGCGTGGGGGTTCGAGTCCCCCCCCGCGCACCAACGGCCCAATCCCCCCTCTGTCTGACGCCCGCATGATTGACTTTGTGCCAGCGCCCGATTGGCACCCCGTTGCCACGGTCGCCGTGTTCGCCATCGTTTATCTCGGCATGTTCCTGGGGGGCTTGCCGCGGCTCAAGCTGGACCGCACCGGGGTGGCGGTGCTTGGGGCCATCGCCATGATCGCGGTCAACGGCTGGTCCGTCGAGGAGGCCGCCGCGGCCATCGACCTGCCGACGCTGGTGCTGCTGTTCGCGTTCATGGTGCTGTCGGCGCAGATGCGGCTCGGGGGCTTCTACACCGCCGTCACCCGGGCCGTCGGTAGCTGGCCGCTGGCGCCGACGGCGCTCATGGGCGCGCTGCTGGTGGTGGTGGCGGCGCTGTCGGCCGTGTTTTCCAACGACGTGGTGTGCCTGGCGGTCACACCGGTCGTCGTGCGCATGGCGTGGCAGCGCGGCTGGGATCCGGTGCCGTGGCTGGTGGCGGTGGCTTGTTCCGCCAACATCGGTTCGGCCGCCACGTTGATCGGCAATCCTCAGAACATGCTCATCGGCTCCGTCATGGGAATTCCGTTCGGCGCCTATGTGCGTGCGGCATTGCCACCGGTGCTGCTGGCGCTTGCCGGGCTGTGGGCATTCATGGCCTGGCGGTTGCGCACCAGCGCCACGCCGACCGTGCCACTCCGTCCGCTGACGGGGGCGGCTGCTGGGGTCGATCTCGATACGCCAGCGTTCGACCGGTGGCAATCCACCAAAGGGCTGCTGGTGGCAGGGGTGCTGCTGATGGTGTTTTTGTTCACCGACTGGCCCCACGAGGTGGCGGCGCTGGTCGCCGCGGGCATCTTGCTGCTGAGTCGCCGTTTGCACTCGGCGCAGGTCATGGGGCTGGTCGACTGGCCGTTGCTGCTGCTGTTTGCCGGGCTGTTCATCGTCAACCACGGCTTCGAGGGTACGGGGTTGGCGGCGCAGGCGGTGGCCTCCCTGGCCGAGCAAGGTATCTCGCTGGCCGATCCGCTCGTGCTGGCCGTGGCGGGTGTGACGTTGTCCAACCTGGTGTCCAACGTGCCGGCGGTCATGCTGCTGCTGCCGCACCTGCAGGGGCACGATCAGGGCGTCACGCTGGCGCTGATCAGCACCTATGCAGGCAACCTGCTGTTGGTGGGGTCGATCGCCAATTTGATCGTGGCCGATCTGGCGCAGCGCGACGGCATCACGCTCGACTGGCGGCGACATGCGGCCATCGGCGTGCCCGCCACCGTCATCAGCTTGCTGGCGTGGTGGGGCTGGCAGGCGCTGGCGGCCTGGACGGGCTTCGCTACAATGTGAAGTTTGCCCGCTGCAGCCGGATCGACCGATTCGCGCAGCGCCGACTTTTGGGATTTGTCCGGCGGACAGGCCCGTTTTCGAACCACAGGAGCAATCATGGCAGTCAATGTCGAAACCCTGGACAAGCTCGAGCGCAAGATCACGCTCGAGCTGCCGCTCGAGGCGATCCAGAAAGAGGTGGACGCCCGTCTGAAGCGGCTGCAGCGCCAGGTCAAGATGGATGGTTTTCGGCCCGGCAAAGTGCCGTTGTCGGTGGTGGCGCAGCGCTACGGCTACTCGGTGCAGTACGAGGTGATGAACGACCAGGTCGGGCAGGCGTTCAACGCCGCGATTGCCGAGGCCCAGCTGCGCGTCGCGGGTCAGCCCCGCATCAGCGAGAAGGACGGCGCGCCCGAGGGGGTGGTGGCGTTCGAGGCGGTGTTCGAGGTGTTTCCCGAAGTCAAGCTCGGCGACCTGTCGGCGGTCGAGCTCGAGAAGCTCGAGGCCGAGGTGGACGAGGCCGCGATCGAGCGCACGCTGGAGATTTTGCGCAAGCAGCGCCGCACGTTCACCCCGCGCGCCGAGGGCGAAGCCGCGCAGAATGGGGATCGCGTGACGATCGACTTCGAGGGCAAGATCGACGGCGAGCCGTTCGAAGGCGGCAAGGCCAGCGACTTCCGCTTCGTGCTCGGCGAGGGCCAGATGCTCAAGGAGTTCGAGGATGCCGTGCTGGGTATGAAGGTGGGCGAGTCCAAGACCTTCCCGCTCGCGTTCCCTGCCGACTACCACGGCAAGGAAGTCGCCGGCAAGACCGCAGACTTCCTGGTCACGGTCAAGGGTATCGAGCAGCAGCAGTTGCCGGAGATCGACGAGGCGTTCATCCGCTCGCTCGGCATCGAAGAGGGCACGATGGAGGCGCTGCGCGCCGACATCCGCCGCAACCTCGAGCGCGAGGTCAAGTTCCGTCTGCAGGCGCGCAACAAGACGGCGGCGCTGGACGCGCTGGCCGCCGCGGCTGAGCTGGATTTGCCCAAATCGGCGATCGAGGCCGAGATCGACCGCCTGGTCGAGGGCGCGCGCAACGACCTCAAGCAGCGCGGCATCAAAGATGCGGACAAGGCCCCGATTCCGCGCGAGCTGTTCCAGTCGCAGGCCGAGCGCCGTGTGCGCCTGGGCCTGGTGGTGGCCGAGCTGATCAAGGCCAACGATCTGCGCGCCACGCCCGAGCAGATCGACGCGCACCTGCGCGAGCTGGCGGCCTCCTACGAGTACCCGGAAGAGGTCGTGCGTTGGTACCAGTCCAACCCCGAGCGCATGGCCGAGATCGAGGCCATCGTGCTGGAAAACAACGTGGCCGACCATATCTTCAGCCAGGCCAAAGTGACGCCCAAACGCATCGACTTTGCCGAGCTGATGGGCCAAGGCTGACGCGTCGACGGTGCTGGCGCACGCCCCTCGTGGGGGGGGCGGCGATAGCGGTGGAGGGCGGACGCGGTCCGCCCTTTTCGTTGGGTCCGCATCGCAAAGTGCCGGGAGCGGTTACAGTAAGACCCCGAACACCCTCTTCGACTTTCTCGGAGCGAAACGACGCATGAGCGCATTGGATGCAAAGAACCTAGGCCTGGTCCCGATGGTCATCGAGCAATCGGGCCGGGGCGAGCGCGCCTACGATATCTACTCCCGCCTCCTGAAGGAGCGGGTCGTCTTTCTGGTCGGCCCGGTCAACGACCAAACGGCCAACCTGGTGGTCGCCCAGTTGCTGTTTTTGGAGAGCGAAAATCCCGACAAGGACATTTCGCTCTACATCAACTCGCCGGGCGGCTCGGTCAGCGCCGGCATGGCGATCTTCGACACCATGAACTTCATCAAGCCTGACGTCTCGACGCTGTGCATCGGCATGGCGGCCAGCATGGGGGCGTTCCTGTTGGCGGCGGGTGCCAAGGGCAAGCGCTTCGCCCTGCCCAACTCGCGCGTCATGATCCACCAGCCGCTGGGCGGGGCGCAGGGCCAAGCGACGGACATCGAAATCCACGCGCGCGAGATTCTGCGCCTGCGTGCCGACCTCAACCGTATCTTGAGCGAGCGCACAGGCCAGCCGCTGGAGAAAATCGAGCGCGACACCGAGCGTGACTACTTCATGTCGGCGACCGAAGCGGCGCAGTACGGCTTGGTCGACAAAGTCATCGACAAGCGCGCCTGATACCGCCGCCCCCGCCATCCCATCCAACGCTACGCAAGGCAACGCACCACCCATGGCCGAGAAAAAAGGCAGCCGCGACAAGACCCTGTATTGCTCGTTTTGCGGCAAGAGCCAGCACGAGGTCAAAAAGCTCATCGCAGGGCCATCGGTTTTCATCTGCGACGAGTGCATTGACCTGTGCAACGACATCATCCGCGACGAGACGGCCAGCACCGAGCTGGGCGCGCCAGCCGTCACCGACACGCTGCCCACGCCGGCCGAGATCAAGGCCCACCTGGACCAGTATGTGATCGGGCAGGAAGCCGCCAAAAAGACGCTGGCGGTGGCCGTGTACAACCACTACAAGCGGTTGCGCCACAACGATGAGGTCAAGAAAAGCGGCGTCGAGCTGGCCAAAAGCAACATTCTGCTCATCGGCCCCACCGGTTCGGGCAAGACGCTGCTGGCGTCCACACTGGCGCGCAAGCTCGACGTGCCGTTCGTGATGGCCGACGCCACCACGCTGACCGAGGCCGGTTACGTGGGCGAGGACGTGGAAAACATCATCGCCAAGCTGCTGCAGACGTGTGACTACGACGTGCAAAAAGCCCAGCGCGGCATCGTCTACATCGACGAGATCGACAAAATCACGCGCAAGTCCGAAAACCCCTCGATCACGCGCGATGTCTCGGGCGAGGGGGTGCAGCAAGCGTTGCTCAAGCTGATCGAGGGCACGGTGGCCAGCGTGCCGCCCCAGGGCGGTCGCAAGCATCCCAACCAGGACATGCTGCAGGTGGACACGACCAATATCCTGTTCATCTGCGGTGGCGCCTTTGCGGGGTTGGAGAAGATCATCGAGCAGCGCACCGAAGCCTCGGGCATCGGGTTTGGCGCGGCGGTGCGCAGCAAGCGCGAGCGCCCGGTCACCGAGCTGTTTGCCCAGGTGGAGCCGGACGACCTGGTGCGCTACGGGTTGATTCCTGAGTTGGTGGGTCGCCTGCCGGTCGTCACCGCGCTGGCCGAGCTGACCGAAGACGCGCTGGTCGATATCCTGACCGTGCCCAAGAACGCGGTCGTCAAACAATTTGCCGAACTGTTTGCGATGGAGGGGGTCGAACTGGAAGTGCGACCCGCCGCCCTGCGAGCGATCGCGCGCAAGGCGCTGCAGCGCAAGACCGGTGCGCGCGGCCTGCGCTCGATCCTCGAGCAGGCACTCATGGATACCATGTTCGAGTTACCCAGTCTGCGCAACGTCGAGCGCGTGGTGGTGGAAGAAGCCACCATCACCGAGGGCAAGGCTCCGTTGCTCGTCTACCGCGAAGCGGCCAAGCAGGCCTGAGCGCGTATCCCGGCGCCGGGCGCACGGGGCGCTTGAAGTCCGGCTTCGCCGCCCCCAACTGTGCCGCGAGAAAGGAACCCTTCCATGTCCGGACAAACCCCGCTTCCCCCCCAGCCCGTCGAGCTGCCGCTGTTGCCGCTGCGCGACGTGGTGGTGTTTCCCCACATGGTCATCCCGCTGTTCGTGGGGCGGCCCAAGAGCATCAAGGCGCTCGAGGCCGCGATGGCGCACGAGCGGCGCATCGTGCTGGTGGCCCAAAAGACCGCGGCCAAGGACGAGCCCAAGCCCGGTGACCTGTTCGAGATGGGGTGTGTGGCCAGCATCCTGCAAATGCTCAAGCTGCCCGACGGTACCGTGAAGGTGCTGGTCGAGGGGGTGCAGCGCGCCAAGGTGCTGCAGGTCGAGGAGGGCGAAGCGCACTTTTCGGCCAACGTGCTGCCGGTCGATGCCGAGGCGGAGCAGCGCGGGGTGGACCCGACCGAGCTCGAGGCGCTGCGCCGCGCCGTGATGCAGCAGTTCGACCAGTACGTCAAGCTCAACAAGAAGATTCCGGCCGAGATCCTGACCTCGATCGCCAGCATCGACGATCCGGGGCGGCTGGCCGACACCATCGCGGCGCACCTGCCGCTCAAGCTCGAGGCCAAGCAAAGCGTGCTCGACCTGGAGCAACTGGTGGCGCGGCTGGAAAACCTGTTCGCGCAGCTCGAGGCCGAGGTCGAGATCCTCAACGTCGACCGGCGCATCCGCGGGCGCGTCAAGCGCCAGATGGAGAAGAACCAGCGCGAGTTCTACCTCAACGAGCAGGTCAAGGCCATCCAGAAAGAGCTCGGTGAGGGCGAAGAGGGCGCCGATCTGGAGGAACTCGAGAAAAAAATCAAGGCCGCGCGCATGCCCAAGGAGGCGCGCAAGAAAGCCGAAGCCGAGCTCAAGAAGCTGCGGCTGATGTCGCCCATGTCGGCCGAGGCCACCGTGGTGCGCAACTACATCGACGTGCTGGTCAACCTGCCCTGGAGCAAAAAGACCAAGGTGCGCCACGACCTGGCGTATGCGGAGGAGGTGCTCAACGCCGACCACCACGGGTTGGAGAAAGTCAAGGAGCGCATCCTGGAGTACCTGGCGGTACAACAACGGGTGGATAAGGTCAAGGCGCCCATTCTGTGTCTCGTGGGCCCGCCGGGCGTGGGCAAGACATCGCTGGGCCAGTCCATCGCGAAGGCCACCGGGCGCAAATATGTGCGCATGGCGCTGGGCGGCATGCGCGACGAGGCCGAAATCCGAGGCCATCGCCGTACCTACATCGGCGCCTTGCCCGGCAAAGTGTTGCAAAACCTCACCAAGGTGGGGGTGCGCAACCCGCTGTTCTTGCTCGACGAGATCGACAAGCTGGGCATGGACTTCCGCGGTGACCCGGCGTCGGCCCTCCTGGAGGTGCTCGATCCCGAGCAGAACCACACCTTCCAGGACCACTACGTCGAGCTCGACTTCGACCTGTCGGACGTGATGTTCGTGGCCACGTCCAACTCGCTCAATATCCCGCCGGCGCTGCTGGACCGCATGGAGGTCATCCGCCTGTCGGGCTACACCGAGGACGAAAAGGTCGCCATCGCGCTGCGCTACCTGCTGCCCAAGCAGCGCGCCAACAACGGGGTCAAGGACGACGAGCTGGAGGTGACCGAGGCCGCGGTACGCGACATCGTGCGCTACTACACACGCGAGGCCGGTGTGCGCGCGCTGGAGCGCGAAATCTCGCGCATCTGTCGCAAGGTGGTCAAGGGGTTGCTGCTGGGCAAGATGCAAAAGCCCGTCGTCGTCACGCCAGACAACCTGGCCGACTTTTTGGGCGTGCGCAAATACACCTATGGCCGCGCGGAACAGCAAAACCAGGTCGGCCAGGTGGTGGGCCTGGCATGGACGGAGGTGGGGGGCGATCTGCTCACCATCGAGGCGGCGATCATGCCGGGCAAGGGCAACGTCATCCGCACCGGTTCGCTGGGTGACGTGATGAAAGAGTCGGTCGAGGCCGCGCGCACCGTGGTGCGCAGCCGCTCGCAGCGGCTGGGCATTCCCGACGAGATGTTCGAGAAAAAGGATATCCACATCCACGTGCCCGACGGTGCCACGCCCAAGGATGGCCCGAGCGCGGGTATTGCGATGACGACGGCCATGGTGTCGGCGCTGACCGGCATCCCGGTGCGGGCGGACGTCGCCATGACGGGCGAGATCACGCTGCGCGGCGAGGTCACGGCCATCGGTGGCCTCAAAGAGAAGCTGCTGGCTGCGCTGCGTGGCGGCATTCGCACCGTGCTCATCCCCGAGGACAATGTCAAAGACTTGGCCGAGATCCCCGACAACGTCAAGCAAGGGCTGGAGATCGTGCCGGTGAAGTGGATCGACCGCGTGTTGGAGTTGGCGCTGGAGCGCATGCCGCAGCCGCTGCCGGAAGCGGTGCCAGCAGTGGTCGAGCCCGCGGCAGCCGGGGTCGAGCCACCGGCGGTCACGCATTGAGCGGCGCCGACCCCGCATCAGAAGCGGCCGATTTTTGGTATAGAATAATGGCTTCAGACGGCGCGACGACAACGTCGCTGAAGTTTGAAAATCCTGCGGGAATAGCTCAGTTGGTAGAGCGCAACCTTGCCAAGGTTGAGGTCGCGAGTTCGAGACTCGTTTCCCGCTCCAGATTTTGGGTCGCTGGGTATTCAGTGGCTCCAACCGGCGGTCTGCCGGGTAGAACCGGTCACGGCGCGGTAGCAAAGCGGTTATGCACCGGATTGCAAATCCGAGTAGGTCGGTTCGACTCCGGCCCGCGCCTCCAAGATCGGTCACGGCCTGTTGGTGACGGGTCGTGCCAGGCGGGAATAGCTCAGTTGGTAGAGCGCAACCTTGCCAAGGTTGAGGTCGCGAGTTCGAGACTCGTTTCCCGCTCCATCGTTGGATGCAAAGGCAAGTCAGGTGGCTTGCCTTTTTTCTTTGGCTTTGGGGCCACCGCGGGCCCCGTGGCACCTCAGTTCGAACGGGATTTTTGCGGCACACGCGCGACCCGTGTCGCGGGCGGGCGCGCCTGAGCAGGCGCCTTGGCCTGCGTGCGTCGGGCTTTGTCACTGGTGCGCGCCGTCGCGTTCCGGGTGGCTGGGCGCGCCACAGGCACCTGGATTTCCAGCGTCTGGCCTGCGCGCAGGCGCGCGTTCGGGGCCAAGCCGTTCCACGCCACCAGATCCGCCGCCCGCACCCGGTGCCGTTGGGCCAGGCTGGCGATGGTGTCGCCCTTGCGCGCCTGGATGCGGACCGTGCGGGTGGCAGGCCGATCGGGCGCGAGCATCAGCTGCCCATGGTCGGCGAGTTGCTCGGGTACGTCGCGGTCGAGCTTGCCTTCGCGTGGCACCAAAATCGTGGAGCCCGCTTTGAGTCGCATGCGCGGTGGGATGCGATTGGTTTGGCGCAGCGCGGCCTCGTCCCAGCCCACCTGCTGCGCTGCCTGGGCGGGGCTCATGTCGCGCGGTACGCGCCACGCGGTCCAGCTGGCCAGTGGCCCCTGGTGACGCGCCAGCCGTTCGGTGAAGCGCAGCGCGTTGTCCCACGGCAGCAAGATCTCAGGTGTGCCCGCCGCCATGATCACCGGTTTGTTGTGCGCGGGGTTGAGCGTGTGGAAGTCGGCTTCGGAGACGTCGGCCAGCCGGGCGATGAGCGCGACATCGATGTCGCGCTCGATGCGCACGGTGTCGAAAAACGGGTGGTTGCCGATCGTGGGCAGTGCCACGTGGCGTTGTCCTCGTGCCCGCACCAGGTTTTTCATCGCCTGCAGCTTGGGCACGTAGTGACGGGTCTCATCCGGCATGCGCAGATCGAGGTAGCCGGTCGGCAGGCCCGCGGCTTGGTTGCGGCGGATGGCGCGTTGCACGTTGCCCTCGCCCCAGTTGTAGGCGGCCAATGCCAGATGCCAGTCGCCAAACATACGGTACAGCCGCTCGAGGTAGTCCAGCGCGGCGCGGGTCGATGCCAGCACGTCGCGTCGGTCGTCGCGAAACGCGTTTTGCTTCAGGTCGAAGTGCTTGCCGGTGGCCGGCATGAACTGCCACATGCCGGCTGCCTTGGCGTGCGAGACCGCCTGCGGGTTGAAGGCGCTCTCGATGAAGGGCAGCAAGGCAAGCTCTAGCGGCAGGTCGCGGCGCTCGATCTCCTCGACGATGTGAAACAGGTACTTGCTCGCGCGGTCCGCCATGCGCTGCAAATAGTCGGGGCGGCTGGCGTACCAACGCTCCCAGTGCGCCACGCGCTCGTCGTCCAAATCGGGCATCGCAAAGCCGTTTTCCATGCGCTGCCATAGGTCGGTCGGGGCGACGACCGGGGCCACGGGTTGCACGCTCGGCACGGGGGCAACCGCCACGGGTTCCGCGGAAGGCGCGTTGGCCGTCCCGCTCGTGCGGCCGCCGTCTGTCACGGCGCCAACCGGGCCACTGCCACGGGTGGCGGGTTCGCTGATGGGAGAGACCGGGGTACCGACCCCGGTCGTCACGGGGCGGGAAGGCGCGCGGTCCTGCGGGGTGGCGGTGGGCGGTTCGGCCGTGGGCAGGGTGCCGCACGCCGTGAGCGTCAGTGTGGCCAGGAGCGAAACGAGTCGTCGTAGAACCGTCATGGAGCAATGTGTCGATAGGAGGCGCAGCGGCGCATGGTCGAGCGCTGGTGCGGCGCGCGCGGTCAGCGAAAACCGTCTTTCCAGCGGCGCAGCGCGGCGAATACGGCGACATCCGTGTCGGCCGCGGGTTCCCGTTGCTGGACCGCGCGGCGCACGCCGGGTTCCCGGCAGCGCAAAAACGGGTTGATGTGGCGCTCCGTGCCTAGCGTGCTCGGCAGCGTCGGCGCACCTTCGGCGCGGCGGGCCTCGCACCAGACGGTGTGGGCGGCGAGTGCCGTATTGTCCGGCTCGACCGCGCGCGCAAAGCGCAGGTTGGATAGGGTGTACTCGTGGGCGCAGCAGATCCGGGTGTCGTCGGGTAGCGCCGCCAGGTGGTCCAGCGACGCCAGCATTTGTGCCGGCGTTCCCTCGAACAGGCGCCCGCAGCCGGCGGAAAACAGCGTGTCGCCGCAGAACAGCCACCGCGGCGTGCCGGGTGGTGCGTCGTTGACGTAGGCGATGTGACCGGCGGTGTGGCCGGGCACGGCGAGCACGCGCCAAGCCTGACCGAGGGCAGGCACGACGTCGCCGTCGTGCAGTGGCTCGACCGGGCCCGGCAGGGATTCGCCAGCGGGGCCCAGCACGCGGCAGCCAGTGGCGGCACGCAGTGCCGCGACGCCCCCAACGTGGTCGGCGTGGTGGTGGGTCAGCAAAATGCCCTGCAGCCGAAGGCTGCGCTGGGCGAGGGTTCGTTGTACCACGGCGGCATCGCCAGGATCGACGACCCAGGCCGTCTGCCCATCGTGCAGCAGCCAGATGTAGTTGTCCTGGAAGGCGGGCAGGGCCTCGACGCACAAGGCTTCGTCGCGGGAGGGGCCGCCACACGGTACCATCGTCATATGGCGATGATAGCCGGCGATGATGCCTTGGTCGATCGTTTCGTGGACGCGCTGTGGCTGGAGGACGGTCTGGCCGAGCGCACGCTGGCCGCGTACCGCAGCGATGTGCAAGCGTTCGGGCAGTGGCTCGCGGCATCTGGCCGGGGGCTGCTGCAGGCGGGCCCGGCCGAGTTACAGGCCTACATGGCGCAGCGCCTGCCGGGCAGCCGGGCCAGTTCCAGCAACCGCCGCCTGTCGGTTTTCCGGCGCTTTTACCGTTGGGCGGTGCGTGAGGGTCTGCTGCAGGCCGACCCCACGCTGCCGCTGCTGTCGGCCAAGCGGCTGATGCGCGTGCCCAAGACCCTCACCGAGGCACAGGTGGAGGCGTTGCTTGCTGCGCCCGACGTGTCCCAGCCACTGGGCTTGCGCGACCGAGCGATGCTGGAGCTGATGTATGCCACCGGGCTGCGCGTGAGCGAACTGGTGGCGCTGCGGCTGTTCGAGGTGAGCCTGGCCGACCAGGTGCTGCGCACCACGGGCAAGGGCAGCAAGGAACGGCTGGTGCCTTTTGGCGACGTGGCCGCCGATTGGTTGCGCCGCTACTTGGCCGAGGCACGACCGGTGCTGATGAGCGGGCGCACGGGGGACGACTTGTTCGTCACCGAGCGCCACGGGGCGGCCATGAGCCGGGTGATGTTCTGGATGCTGGTCAAGCGCTACGCGCGCGCGGCGGGGATCGTGGCACCGTTGTCGCCGCACACACTGCGCCATGCCTTCGCGACGCACCTGCTCAACCACGGGGCCGACCTGCGGGCGGTGCAACTGTTGCTGGGGCACACCGACATCTCGACCACCACCATCTACACGCACGTCGCGCGCGAGCGCCTGCGTGCCTTACACGCACGCCACCACCCGCGCGGTGGGGGCTGAACCCCTTGGCCGGTCAGACGGCCTGCTCCAGATAGGCCAATTCCTCTGCGCTGAAGCCTGCCCGCGCACGCGCCTCGGTGTTGTACGGGGGTTTCAGGCGCGGCGCGCGGTAGGTGCGCACCAAGTGCCGGTAGTGCGCCACCGGCTCTAGCCCCGCCTGCACGCATAGCCAGCGGTACCAGTGGTTGCCGATCGCGACATGGCCGACCTCGTCGTGCAGGATGATGTCCAAAACGGCACACGTCTGCG
>NZ_CALIND010000082.1:0-11498 GCF_938045175.1 uncultured Tepidimonas sp. | reverse complement strand
CGGTTGTCACGCCAGTGGCATCGCCGGGTAGCTATGTGCGGAAGAGATAACCGCTGAAAGCATCTAAGCGGGAAACTCGTCCCAAGATGAGATCTGCCTGGGGGCTTGACCCCCCTGAAGGGTCGTCGTAGACCACGACGTTGATAGGCTGGGTGTGTAAGTGCAGCAATGCATGGAGCTAACCAGTACTAATGGCCCGTGAGGCTTGACCCTATAGCTTTGTGAGCCTGTGGCGCGCCTGCGGCGCGCTGCGACGCACGAGCGGCACGAAGACGCAAGTCGTGCAACGCTGCAACAAAGCAGTGTCTTCAACGATCGGCAACGAATGTGGGCGTGTGGCAAGAGCCGCACGACAGACGGCATCCGTCAGCCCGACGCCAATCCGACGCGAGATTCGACTCTGTGAGCACTTGCTGCTGCGGCCGCCCCAACCGTGCGGGGCCAAGCCCCATCGCAGCAGGTGAGAACCGGTTATGCCTGACGACCATAGCAAGGTGGTCCCACTCCTTCCCATCCCGAACAGGACAGTGAAACGCCTTCGCGCCGATGATAGTGCGCACCTCGCGTGTGAAAGTAGGTCATCGTCAGGCTGTTATTGCTAGCCACCCCGGCATCCCCTGCGGATGCCGGGGTTTGCTTTTTGGTGTCGCGTCTTCGCGTTGCGGCACAATCGGGGACCAATATGAGGAACGTGTACACCCGGGGGCGAGAGCTGGTGGCGCTGCTCGCGCGCCGTATCGTGATCATCGACGGTGCCATGGGCACGATGATCCAGCGCTTTCGATTGGACGAAGCCCAATATCGCGGGGCGGGGCCGGGCGGACGCGACGCCGATCCGCGTTTCGAGTCTCACCCGGTTGACCTCAAGGGCAACAATGATCTGTTGAGCCTGACGCGGCCCGATGTGATCCGCCAGATCCACGAGGGGTACCTCGCCAGCGGGGCCGACATCATTGAGACGAATACGTTTGGTGCCACGGCAATCGCGCAGGCCGACTATGGGCTGGAGGCTTGGGCCTACGAGATGAATGTCGAGTCGGCGCGGCTGGCTCGCCAGGCGTGCGAGGCATATTCGTCGCCGGATCGGCCCCGCTTCGTGGCGGGCGCGCTTGGGCCCACGCCACGGACGGCCAGCATCAGTCCGGACGTTAATGACCCCGGAGCGCGCAATGTGACGTTCGATGAGCTGGAGCACGCGTACCACGAGCAGGCCTTGGGGCTGATCGAGGGGGGCGCTGACGTGCTGTTGGTCGAGACCATTTTCGACACGCTCAATGCCAAGGCAGCGTTGTTCGCGATCGAGCGCGCCTTCGACGACACCGGCGAGCGCCTGCCCATTCTGATCAGCGGGACGGTGACCGACGCGTCCGGCCGACTGCTCAGTGGGCAGACGGTGACGGCATTTTGGGCCAGCGTGCGTCACGCGCAGCCGCTTGCCGTGGGGCTCAATTGCGCGCTCGGGGCGGCGTTGATGAAGCCCTATATTCAAGAGCTGGCGCGGGTGGCGCAAGGCACGTACATCAGCTGCTATCCCAATGCCGGTCTGCCCAACCCCATGAGTGAGACGGGGTTCGATGAGACGCCCGAGGACACGTCGCGTCTGTTGCACGGCTTTGCGGCGGAGGGGCTGGTCAACATCGTTGGGGGGTGCTGCGGGACCACGCCGGACCACATCGCGGCCATTGGCGCGGCGGTGAAGCCCTGCGCGCCGCGCCGCGTGCGTTGGTGGCGAGATGAATGACGGGCCGCTCGTCGTGCCGGGGGCCTGAAGGGAGGACGCGCTATACTGCCCCAAACCCTTGCATCTCGGTTCGACGGGGTCACGGGGTCCGTTTTGGCGAGTCAGCCCATGCAGCACGACCAACTGCGACTGGATCATGCCCGTACCCTGTTGCAGCAGGCGGGGGTAGCATTGTCCGTGCCTGAGGGCGCGCCGCCCGAGGTCGAGCTGCAGGCGATCATCGATGCGTTGTGCGAACTCAGCGAGCGTGACGCCCTGACGGGGTTGCCCAACCGGCGTGCGTTTCTAGCGCGCGTGACGCAGGAGTTAGACCGGTCGGCCCGGGCGGGCGAGACCGCGTTGCTCGTGATGATCGACATCGACCACTTCAAATCGGTCAACGACCGCCATGGGCATGCCGCGGGCGATGCGGTCTTGCGCGCCGTGGCGCACGCGCTGCAATCGGCCGTGCGCCCGATGGACACCGTGGCGCGTCTGGGCGGCGAGGAGTTCGGGGTCGTGTTCCCCAATTGCGCGCCGTCGGCCGGCACGGCGCTGGCCGAACGGCTGCGCCGAACGGTGCAGGAGAGCCCCATCGTGTTGCCCGACGGGGTGACCACGATCCACGTGACCATCAGCGCGGGCGGGGCGTATTCTCCCGCATGGGTGCGCTCCAGCGCCGAACACTGGCTGGAGCGCGCGGATCGGCAGCTCTATTTGGCCAAGCGCCAGGGGCGCAACCGTGTCCTGATCGAGCCGGTCGCCCACACCGAGGTGAGTGCGGAGGAAAAACACTTGCTGTTTGGCTGGCACGATGCGGACGGCCTTATCATCGACTCCGCCGACGCGGTTTGAATGCGAGGCGATGCCTGATGTCCATGAACACTGCCGAGACCACCTCCACGACATCCGACCCGGCCCCCGGCGGCGTCTTGTTTCGCCCGAGCAAGGGGCGGGTCATCGCCATCACGAGCGGTAAGGGGGGCGTGGGCAAGACGTTCGTCGCGGCCAACCTGGCCGCCGCGTTGGCGCGCCGAGGCTTGCGCGTGCTGGTGCTTGATGCCGATTTGGGCCTGGCCAATCTGGACGTCGTGCTCAACCTCTACCCCAAACTGACGCTACACGACGTCTTCACGGGCAAGTGCGGGCTCGACGATGCGATCGTGAAGGCGCCGGGCGGGTTTTCGGTGTTGCTCGCTGGATCCGGTATGGTCGAGTATTCGCGGTTGACGCCCGAGGTGCGTGAGGACTTTTTGCGGCTCATGGGCCAGGTCGTGCCGCGTTACGATGTCGTGCTGCTCGACACCGGCGCCGGTATTTCGGATGTTGTGTTGTTCGCCCTGTCGCTGGCCAGCGAGATCCTGCTCGTCGCCACGCCCGAGCCGACCTCGCTCACCGATGCCTACGCCACCATCAAGGTTTTGGCGACGCAGCAGCAACGCCAACTCGTGCGGCTGATCGTCAATCAGGCCGCGCGTCCGGGGGATGGACGGGCCATCACCGCGCAACTGCAGGCGGTGCTCAACCGGTTCGTCGGTGCAGCGCCGTCCGCGGGCGCGGACAAGCGCCCTGCCACCGTGCGGCTCGTGCACATGGGGGATATCCCCGCGGACAAGGCGGTCAAAGAGGCGGTGATGCGCAGGCAGCTCCTGCTGTTGCAGGCGCCGGGGTCTCCAGCTGCGCTGGCGGTGGCGCAAATCGCTGGCCGTCTGGTCGACACGGTACTGCGGGCGCACGAGCATGTTTGAGCGGCGGATGGGGGACGCCAGCACCACGCCCGCTACCTCGAGTGAAAAGCAGCGACTCGAAGCGCTGCTGGCTCGTCTGCGCGGGAACGCCGAGTTTCCCGCGCTGTCGGCACAGGTCAGCCGCATCCAGGTGCTGGCAGGCGACGAGCAGGAAAACCTGCACCGCTTGGCCGAGGAGATCCTCAAGGATGTCGCGCTGACCCAAAAGCTGCTGCGTGTGGTCAACGCGGCACCGCACGTGGCCCATAGGGGTGGCGTGTCCACCGTCTCGCGTGCATTGAGCCTGATTGGCCTGGATGCGGTGCGTGGTATCGCGGCCAGCCTGGTGTTGCTCGAGCAGTGGAAAGACCGCGCTCAGTCCCAGCGCTTGCGCGAGGCCTACGCACGGGCGCTGTTGGCGGCGCAGATGGCCGCCGAGCTTTGCGGTCAAGGCCCGGAGCGGGAGGAGGTTTTCCTCGCCGGACTGTTCCAGGGGCTGGGCCGGATGTTGACAGAGTGCTTTTTTCCCGCCGAGGCACAGCGCATACGGGCCGAAGCGCAGGGTGACCCCGCGCGCGAACACGCCGCGGTGCTCAAGCATCTCGGGGTGGGATATGACGCGCTGACGCAGGCCGTTGCGCGGGACTGGGGTTTTCCCGAGGCGCTGTGTCGGGCCATGGAGCGACCGGCCGGCCCCGTCCCGCCCCGTCCCCCGCAGGATCGGGTCGAATGGGTGCGTTGGGTGGCCGCCGCCGGAACCGATTTGGCCGATGCCTGGCTGCGCGGTGCCAGCGAAGGATCGGGAGAGGGGTTCCGTCGCCTGTCCGCGCGCTATGGGCATTTGGTGAATCAGTCGTCGGAAATGGTGGCCGAGACCGCCCGGCAGGCGCGCTCGAACTATCTGGCCTTGCTCGAGGCGGTCGACTTGGCGCGCAGCTTGAGCGCACCCGAGTGGACGGCGTGGCTGCGCAGCGAGCAGACCGATCCGCTGCATCCGGTCAGCGGTACGGCGAGCCCCGCCCCCGCGACGCCCAGCACTGATGCGAACGATGACCGAGGTGGCGAGGACGACACGCGATCCCTGGATCTGCCCAGCGGTTTGCTGACGCTGGCCCAGGGACTGCAGGACGCGACCGCCGCCCTCTTGGAGGGCGCGCCCGCGCCACTGCGCGTCGAGCTGGGGCTGGAAACCTTGCACCGTGCGCTCGGCGTGCGCCGCACTTGGCTGGTGAAGCCCGGCGCCGATGGCGTGTGCCAGGCGTGCCGTTGGCTGGGCGACGGCGCCGCCAAGGTGGCTCCCTTCTACCGCGTAATGGCTTCGCGTGGCGCGTCGGCAAGCGAAGATTTACTGGCGACGCTGGGGCGGCTGCGCAAGGATACCCGTATCGAGTGCACGCCGGCGGCACATCTGGTGGCGCGTCTGCCGCAGTGGTACCGTGACCGCCTGCCACGCGATGGGGTGCTGCTCGTGTTTCCCTTGTGGCGGGGCGACGAATGGATCGGCTGGATTCACGCCGATGGGCCCGCCGCGGCCCTGCCGTCGTTCGGCGCGACCGAGTTGGCATTGTTGCGCGCCATTCGGCACCTGCTGACCGTCGCCCTCAAGGATGAGCACATCTGACCCGGGGCCCACTTAGCGCGGGGTTGCCGTGCCGTCAGAATCGTAACATGCTGGGGAGGCGCAACCCCGATCTCGATTCTCGAAAGGAGCCAACCATGCTGTACCGCTTCAAATCCAAGGCCACTGGTGACGTGGTCATGCTCGAGCCCAACGGCCGGCGGGTCCTGGAAATCCTAGGTAAGGATCCGTCGGGGCCGGGCATCATCCTGCCGGAGCAAATGCCCGCCGCCATCGAGGCGCTGCGTGCCGCAGTGGCCGCCGAAGAAGCCGAAGCCGAACGCCGGCGCCGCGAAGCCGAAGAAAAGGGCGAAGAACCCTTGGAGCCCGTCGAAGAGCGCGTGCCATTGCGCACGCGCGTCGCGCCCTTCATCGAGATGCTGCAGCACTGCCAGCGCGAAGGCAGCGAAGTGGTCTGGGGCGTTTGACCCTCGCGCGGTCCGGAAGCCCTGACTTGCTCAGTCGGCGTATTGACCGGCGGCGTCTACCACCGCTTTGATTTTCGCGATTTCGCTCGCGACGAAGGCTTTGTGGCCTTCGGGCGTGCTGCGCCGGTCGTTGCTCACGATCGCGCCTAGAGCTTTTTGTTTTTGGATGAATTCTGGGTCGCGCAAGGCGGCGCGCAGTGCTTCGTTGAGGCGTTTGAGGACGGGCTCGGGCGTGCCCTTGGGCGCATACAGGCCGTGCCAAATGGTGAGGTTGAAATCCTTGAGCCCCATCTCCTGCAGCGTGGGATAGTGTTTGAGCAGCGGGTGATCCGACAGCGGTTTGGCGGTCGTGACGGCGAAGGCCTTGATGCGGCCGGCCTCGATCTGCTGCGTGGTGTTGGTCGTCTGGTCGCACATGACATCGATCGTGCCGGCGATCAGGTCGTTCATCGCAGGGCCGGTGCCGCGGTAGGCGATGGTCGTCATCGACTTGTCGAGCTTGACCGCGTATTGCCACATCAGACCGCACAGATGCGATGCCGAGCCCAGCCCTGCATGCCCCAGGTTGAGCTTGCCCTGGTTGGCGCGAATGTAATTTTCGAAGTCACGGTACGTGTTGGCGGGCAACTGGGGCTTGCCCACCAGGGTCATGGGCACGTCGTTGATGATGCCCAGGTACTCGAAGTCCTCAAGCGGTTTATAGGGTAGTTTGCGGTATAGCGCCGGGGTCGCGGCCATGCCGATGTGCCACACCAACAGCGTGTGTCCGTCGGGTGTCGCACGCGCGACCTTGTTGGCGCCGATCGTGCCACCGGCGCCGGCGGCGTTGTCGACCACGATGGTGGCGTTGTTCAAGTGCTTGCGCATCGACTCGGCGAGCTGGCGTGCGACGGTGTCAGTGGGGCCGCCTGCCGCAAACGGCACGACGAAGGTGATGGGCTTGGAAGGGAAGTCCTGGGCAGATGCGGCAAAAACCGCGGCCGACAGGGCGAGCGCAACAAGGCGTTTCATGTTTGGTCGGCTCCAACGGAGACATGAATGACCGACGAATGGTAGCGCGTCGGCGCCACCCTGCACCATGCGGGAAACCACGAACGCGCTCAGATTTCGATTTGCGCGCCAAGTTCGACCACGCGGTTGGCGGGCAGGTGTAGAAAATCAGCGATGGATGTGGCGTTGCGGTGCATGCCTGCAAACAGCTTGTTGCGCCAGTGCATCGGCCCTTCATCGTGGCGTGGCAGCACGATCTCGCGCGACAGAAAATACGAGGTGTCCATGTCGTCCAGCGGCACCCCGTGGCTGCGCAACAGCTGAAGGGCTTGTGGTACGTCGGGATCGTTTTTGAAGCCGAAGTGCAGCACGACGCGCCAACAGTCGTGGCCCAGCGGCTGCGCCTCGACCCGCCGGTCGAAGCCGATCCACGGGACCTCGTGATGGCGCACGGTCACGAACAGGTTCGTCTCATGCAGCACCTTGTTGTGCTTGAGGTTGTGCAGCAGCGCATTGGGCGCGACGTCCGGCTCGGCATTGAGGAAGACGGCCGTGCCAGGCACGCGCAGCGGCGGGGCCGAGAAGATGCTCGCCAGGAAGGCCTCGAGCTCGATGGACTGCTCGTGCAGGCGTTGTGCCAGGCGTTCTCGGCCGCTGTGCCAGGTGGTCATCAAGGTAAACATCGCCGCGCCGATGGCCAGCGCGAACCACCCCCCACTGAGCAGCTTGACCGCATTGGCGGCGAAGAAGACGGCGTCGATGGCCAGAAACAGACCCGTGGCGCCCACGCACATCCACCATGGGTAGCGCCACGCGTAGCGCACCACGAAGAAGGTCATCAACGTCGTGATGAGCATGTCGATGGTGACGGCGATGCCGTAGGCGGATGCCAGCGCGGAACTCGACCCAAACCCCAGCACCGCACCGACGATGCCGAGGTACAGCGCCGCGTTGACGGTGGGAATGTAGATTTGGCCGGTGTCACGCACGGACGTGTGCAACAGGCGCTGGCGCGGCAGATACCCCAGTTGCACCACCTGCTTGGTGACGGAAAACGCGGCTGTGATGAGGGCTTGGGACGCGATCACCGTCGCACACGTGGCCAGCCCGATCAGCGCGGGCAGCGCCCAAGCGGGCGCCATGGCGTAAAACGGGTTTTCGACGGCATCGGGCGCGTCCAACAGCAGCGCGCCCTGACCGAAATAGTTCACCACCAGCGCGGGCATGACCAGACCGAACCATGCCAGCCGGATCGGGCGTCGGCCGAAATGCCCCAGGTCCGCGTAGAGCGCTTCTGCCCCCGTGACGCACAGCACCACCGCCCCCAAGGTCAAGAACGCCACCCACGGCTGCGACAGCACGAACTGGACGGCGTGATGCGGTGCGAGCGCTTGCAGCACCTCCGGGTGGCGGGGGATGTTGAGCAGCCCTAGAGTGGCCAACGTTGCGAACCACACCGCCATGATCGGTCCGAACAGGCGGCCGATGCGGGCCGTGCCGTGTCGCTGCAGGGCAAAGAGACCCGTCAGGACGGCTAGCGTCACCGGCACCACCACGGGCTCCAGCGCGGGGGTGAGGACCTCCAGCCCTTCGACCGCCGACAGCACGGAGATCGCAGGCGTGATGACACCATCACCGAAAAAGATGGCCGTGCCAAAAATGCCCAGCGCGAGCAGCGCGCGCTTGAGCCGCGGCCGATCCGCCACGGCGGTGGATGCCAAGGCGAGCATCGCGACCAGGCCGCCCTCGCCCTGGTTGTCCGCCCGCAGGATGAGCGTGACGTACTTGAGCGACACGACCAAGGTCAGCGTCCAGAAAACCAGTGACAGCACGCCGTAGACGTTGTCGGGCGTGACCGGCAGCCGCCCGAGGTTGAAGACCTCCTTGAGCGCGTAGAGCGGGCTGGTGCCGATGTCGCCGTAGACGACGCCTAAGGCGGCCAACGTCAACGTCGGCAACGGCGAGCGGCCAACGGGATGAGCAAGAGCAGATGCCAAGACCGGGAACGATCGTTGCGATGCCCGTATTGTGCGCCCACGGCGCGGGGTCCATCCGGCTACTTGTTGCGCGGGGACAACGGCTCGCCCGAGCAGGGGGTCAGTCGTAGGTACGAGCGTCTTCGATCACTTTACCATCGTTGGGCAGCGACCCACTGGCCACCAGCTCGACCGTGCCGCGCAGCTTGGTCACCTCGCGCAGCGTGGCGTGCAGGGCCTGCTCAAGCGCGGGCGAAGGTTGATCGGTCTCCGCCATCAAGCGCATGTGGTCGTCGGCCATGCGGCCGCTGACCACCAAGCGCGCCCGACGCACTTCCGGGTGTCTGCGTACCACCTCGGCCACCTGAGCCGGGTGCACGAACATGCCCTTGACTTTGGTCGTCTGGTCGGCCCGCCCCAGCCAGCCGCGGATGCGGGTATTCGTACGCCCGGTGGGGCATGGGCCGGGCAGCACCGCCGACAGGTCGCCCGTGCCGAATCGGATCAGCGGATAGTCCAGGTTGAGCGCGGTGACCACCACCTCGCCCACTTCGCCGTCCGGCACCGGTTCGTCGGTGCCGGGGCGCACGATTTCCACGATGACACCTTCGTCGACGACCAAGCCCTCGCGCGCGGCCGTTTCGTAGGCGATGAGGCCGACGTCGGCGGTGGCGTAGGCTTGGTACGCGACCACGCCCCGCTCCGCCAGCCAGTCGCGCAGGCTGGGCGGGAAGGCCTCGCCCGAGACCAGCGCTTTGCGGATGGGCAGTGTCCGGCCTACCGCTTCGGCTTTTTCCGCCAAGATGCGCAAAAAGCTTGGCGTGCCGCAATACGCCACCGGCTGCAAGTCGAAGATGGCCGCCAGTTGCTGCTCAGTGTTGCCCACCCCACCCGGAACCACCGGGCAGCCCAGCGCCTGCGCGCCCGCCTCCATGATCCACGCCCCCGGCGTCAAGTGGTAGCTAAAGGCGTTGTGGATCAAGTCGCCGGGTTCGAAGCCGGCGGCCACCAGCGCGCGCGCGCTGCGCCAATAGTCGCTCGCGTGGCCCTCGGGTTCATAGATGGGGCCGGGCGACTGGAATACGCGTCGCACGCCGCGGGCGCGCAACAAACCGTTCCAGCCGATGGTGGCCAGCCCTCCGAAGGGATCGCCACCCTCTTGCCGCGCCGCCTGTTGGCGCTCCATCAACTCATGTTTGCGCAGCACGGGCAGGCGAGCGAGCGCGGCGCGCGTGGTGATCTGGGCAGGGTCGATCCCTGCCAGCCGTTCACGCCACGCCGTCGAGTGCGCGCACGCGTGCGCGATCAGTTTGGGCAATGCGGCGAACTGGGCCGCTTCGCGCTCGGCCGGGGAACGGGTTTCGAGGGCGTCGTAATGGGCAGGCATGGTACGCAGCGTCCAAAGGTCGTCGAGGAGGGCACGGGGCCAGGGGGGGGCAGCAGGGTCAGGCCAGCCAGCGCTTGCGGCGCTTGTAGCTCTTGACCTCGCGAAAGCTCTTGCGCTCACCACCGCCCATGCCCAGGTAGAACTCTTTGACGTCTTCGTTGTTGCGCAGGTCCTCGGCCTTGCCGTCCATCACGATGCGGCCCGACTCCATGATGTAACCGTAATTGGCGTAGCGCAGCGCCATGTTGGTGTTTTGCTCCGCGATCAGGAAGGAGACTTTTTCCTTCTGATTGAGGTCCTTGACGATCTCGAAGACTTCTTCCACGATTTGCGGCGCCAGCCCCATCGAGGGCTCGTCGAGCAACACGACGCTGGGGTTGGCCATCAGGGCGCGGCCGATCGCACACATCTGTTGTTCGCCGCCCGAGGTGTAGGCGGCCTGGCTGGTGCGCCGTGTCTTCAGGCGCGGAAAGTAGGTGTAGACCTTCTCCAGGTTGGCCGCGATTTCGGCCTTGTCCTTGCGCGTGTAGGCGCCCGTGAGCAGGTTCTCCTCGATGGTGAGGTGGGCAAAGCAGTGCCGCCCCTCCATGACCTGCACCACGCCGCGTTTGACCAGTTCCGCTGGCGTGAGGTTTTCGATGCGCTCGCCGCGCAGCTCGATCGAGCCCTTGGTAACCTCGCCACGCTCGCCCTTGAGCAGGTTGGAGATGGCGCGCAGCGTCGTCGTTTTGCCCGCGCCGTTGCCCCCCAGAATGGCGGCGATCTGGCCCTCGGCGAGCTGCAATGAAACGCCCTTGAGCACCAGAATGACGTGGTTGTAGATGACCTCGATGCCGTTGACGGTGAGGACGGGAGGGGTTGTCGTCATGGCGGACCTCGATGAAATGACTGGGTGCGACGGCACCACGCGTCAGCACCGACGCGGCGGCGCTGGCCGGTGGTGACGGGAGCTGCCAACCCCGATGGGCGCTGCTCCCGTGGTGGACCCGGGGGGGGAAGTCGCGCCCCCCGAGTCGTATCAGGACTGGCAGTCCTGCGGCGTGCGGCGTTGGATCTTCTTCTCGGCCGCGTACTTGTCCGCGGCTGCGCGCACCATCGGCTTGATGATCTGCTCGTCGGCCTGGTACCAGTCACTCGTGAACTGCCACTTGGTGCCGTCCCAGGTATGGATACGCGCCCAGGCCGCGCCCATGTGGTCCTGGCAGCTGGTGGAAATCGGCCGCATCACGCCCTTGAAGCCCAGCGCGTCGAGCTTGGCCTGCGTCAGGTTGAGGTTTTCCAGACCCCAGCGCACCTGCTCGCCGGTCATGACCTTGCCCTTGCCGAAGCGCTCTTGCGCCGCGCGCACGCCCTCCACGGCCAGCATCGCGCTGATGGCGCCGCGCACGTACAGCACCGATCCAACCTCTTCCTTGGGTCCCGTGCCCTGGCCCTTGCCGTGAACCTTCTCCAGGATCTCCTTGATGAACGGGGCGTTGGGTTCGGCGCCGTGCTGCATGGTGATCGCGTTGTAGCCCTTGGCTCCCATGCCAACGTCTTTGACGTCCGGCTCGGCGCCGGCCCACCACACGCCATACATCTTCTCACGCGGGTAGCCAACCGCTTGGGCTTCCTTGAGCGCGGTGGAGTTCATGACGCCCCAGCCCCACAAC
>NZ_CALIND010000081.1:0-3176 GCF_938045175.1 uncultured Tepidimonas sp. | reverse complement strand
CGCCGGTGTTGTGGTGCACGGCGTGTTTGATGCGGTAGATGGCCGGGTCGCGCAGGTTGATGTTGGGCGAGGCCATGTCAATTTTGGCGCGCAGCACCATGGCGCCGTCGGGGTGTTGGCCGGCGCGCATCTCGCGAAATCGCGCCAAGCTTTCCTGCGCCGGGCGGTTGCGGTACGGGCTGTCGATGCCCGGCTCGGTAAGCGTGCCGCGGTTGGCCCGCATCTGCTCGGGCGTCTGTTCGTCCACGTAGGCGTGGCCGGTTTCGATCAAGTACTCGGCCGCCCGGTACATGAAGTCGAAGTAGTCGCTCGCGTAGTAGAGGTGGCTGGTGCCGTGGGCATCCCAGCTCCAGCCGAGCCAGCGCACAGCATCGAGGATGGCGTCGACGTACTCCTGCTCCTCTTTCTCGGGGTTGGTGTCGTCGAAGCGCATGTGGCACACGCCGCCATACTCCTGCGCCAGGCTGAAGTTGAGCCAGATGCTCTTGGCGTGGCCCACGTGCAGGTAGCCGTTGGGCTCGGGTGGAAAGCGCATGCGCACCTTGGCCGGGTCCGGACCGCCGCGCTCGTGGTGCGTGCCGTCTCCAGGGCTGCCGGCCCAGCGCCGACCCTCGCAGCGGCCTTGGGCCAGGTCGCGCTCGATGATCTGGCGCAGAAAGTGGCTGCTGGAGGGGGCGTGGGGCGGGTGCGTGGCGTGATCGGTCATGCCCCGATTTTAGGTGGGCCGCCGCTGGGGTAACGGGCGTTACGCTTGCTTACAGTCGTGACGATTCGGAAACCGCGGTCGAGCGTGGTCAGTGCTGAAATGCGGGGTGTCATGCATCAGCCTGCCACAGGGACCGAAAGGAGACTGCGATGAAGCCGTTCGTTCAACGCTTTTTTTCACCGCGTGCCGCTGCACGGACTGCGCTGGGGCTGGGCCTGGCCGCCTTGGGCGCTGCGGCGCAGGCGGGTGATGTGTACTGGTCGATCGGTGTGCACCAGCCGGGCGTTTCGGTCGGGGTGGGCAACTACCCCCCTGTGGTGGTGGCCCCCGCGCCGCGCGTGGTGATGCCACCGGTCGTGGTCACCACCCCCGCGCCGGTGGTGGTGGTGCCCTCGACGGGTTACTGGGTACCGGCCGGCCACCGGCGGCATCCCCGCCACGGCGATCGCGAGTATGGGCGGGTGGTGCAGGTGTGGCCATCCTATCCCGCCGTGAGCGGGCCGGACGTGGTGTACGTGGCGCCGCACCACCCGCGCTGGCGCTCATGGTGATTGCCTGACCGGTTCGTTGCCGCCGTGCCGCTCATCGGGGTGGCCGGGGCAGTCGGTTTCCGTTTACCGCCGCCCGGCAGCGGTTACGATCACGGGATGGATTGGTTGCTGTTGTTCAAGGCCGCCATCATGGGCGTGGTGGAGGGCCTGACTGAGTTTTTGCCCGTCTCGTCCACCGGGCACCTGATTCTGGCGGCCGCGTTGCTCGGTTGGCGCGGCGAGACGGTCAAGGTGTTCGAGGTGGTGATCCAGACCGGGGCCATCCTGGCCATCGTCGGCTTGTACTGGCAGCGGCTGATCGGGACCGTGCGTGGCTTGCCGCGCCAGCGCGAGGCGCAGCGCTTTACCGTCAACGTGGCGCTGGGTTTTTTCCCGGCGGCGCTGGCGGGGTTTTGGTTGATCGGGCCGATCAAGGCGTTGCTCTTCAACGCTTGGGTGGTCGCGGCCGGCTTCATCGTCGGCGGCCTGATCATGCTGTGGGTCGAGGCGTGGCACGCGCGCCAGCGCGCGCCGCGGGTGGCGGATGTCGATGCGCTGACCTGGCGCGACGCGCTGGGCGTCGGACTGATCCAGTGTGCCGCCCTGGTGCCGGGCGTGAGTCGCTCGGGCGCCACGATCATCGGCGGCATGGCGCTGGGCCTGTCACGGCGCGTGGCGACCGAATTCAGCTTCTTTTTGGCCATCCCGATGCTTTTCGGCGCGGCGGCGTACGACTTGGTCAAACACCGGGCGCTGTTGTCCAGTGCCGACGTGCCGGTGTTCGTGGTCGGCCTCGTGGTGTCGTTCGTGTCAGCGTGGGTGTCGGTAAAGTGGCTGCTGCGCTATGTGGCCAGTCATAGCTTCGTGCCGTTTGCCTGGTACCGAATCGTCTTTGGCGGACTCATCCTTGTCAGTGGGATGCTGGGCTGGGTGGACTGGTCGCCCTGAAGTGCTGCAGGGCACAGTCGATGGCGGCCGCGGTTTCTTCCGGCCGCTCCATGGGAAATAGGTGCGTGCCCTCGAGGAACTGCAGCCGCGGTGAGGGCTCGCGCCCGCAGAGCTTGTGCGTCATGGTCAAGCCCACGCGGCGCATTTCCTCGGACTGGGTGCCGCCGATGAAGGCCACTGGGCACTGCAAGGGGTGGCGGCGCAGCAGGCGGTCCAGGTGATGGGGCAGGGTGTTGTAGATGGCGGTCTCGATGTCCCGGTCGAAGCTCAGCACGCGCTGCACGCCGTCGGGCGTGGTGACGTCGTGGGTGCCGTATTCGATGTAGTCGGCCAGCACGCGCGGGTCCCAGCGCGCGAAGGCGCGCTTGTGGCGGAAATGCTCGAGCGCTTCGGCGGCGCTGGCCCAGCGGTTGCGCCGCTTGCGGCTGACCTGGCCCGGCGAGACGGCACCGATCAGGCGCGTGTGTTTGGCCGCCGCCAGCGCGCGCGCTTTCCAGCCACCGAGCACGGGCGAGTCGAGCATGACGACGCCGGCCACTGGGCGCCCCGCCAGCACCGGGTGGCGCGCGGCGCACATCAGACTCAAAAAGCCGCCGAGCGAGTGGCCGACCAGATAGAGCGGCTGGTCGTGCGGGCCGACCTGGGCCTCGGTGAAGTCCGCCAGTTGCTGCACCAGATGCGGCCAGTTGCTGGTGACGGGGTAGCGCGGGTCGTGCCCGTACTTGTCCACCGCCAGCACGCGGTAGCCGCGCGCACGCAGCGCGTCGAGCAGCACGCGGTAGGTACCGGCCGGAAAACTGTTGCCGTGCGAGAAGACGATGCAGGGTTGCTCGTTCGGAGGCGGGTTCATGGCGTCAGATCAGCTTGTCGGCGGGGGTCATGATTTTTCGTAGGGCGCGGTGGCGACCGCTGGGCGCCACCAGTGCACTGCCGGGTTGCCAATCGGGGGCTTCGATCTGGTCGAACGCCTCGCGCAGCCGTTGGCCCCAGGT
>NZ_CALIND010000080.1:0-9044 GCF_938045175.1 uncultured Tepidimonas sp. | reverse complement strand
AGCGGGCGAAGCCCGCTGGAAGCCAGCCCCACTTGAGCGCAGTGTTAGGGCGTGGACGCTTGCCGCGGGCACTGCCGCTCGCACCCTGGCCCAACGCCTGCCCTTGGCCGCGATGCGGGGCATGACCAGCACCGCCACCCTGACCGCAGGCACTGCCCCTCCACCTGCCGTCCGAAACCGAAGGCACCTGACGCGCGGGCCGCTCAACCTCTACCATTCGAGTATCGCTCATCCCGCGCGGCGATGTCGAGCGCCCGGCAAGCGCAGCGAGGGGTAAGACGCCTCCCGCGACGCAACGAGGGCTTGCGACGATGGCTCGGAGTGAGAACGGCGGCATGACCTGAGGCCTTGGCTGTAGGCGAGATGGACCGGCGCTCTAACGTCTGAGGTCACCGGCGCTGCGCGGCTTTATCGGGCAGCGTCCGGTGGACCGATGGGTTGGGCGTACCGGGGCTAAATGAAGGAGCCGCGTTGTAACGCCTTTTGTGGGTCGTACCACACGGCATCGACAAACCCTTGAAGCTCATTAACAAACCGCCAAACGATTTCTGCATCGATTGGAAATTCTTCGTGCTGGCGCTTTACTTCCGCATAGACGCTGCGCTTCTCGAATGGAAGACGTTTCGCGTGACGAAGCAGAAAGACGTTATCGAGAGCGGTGAGGCGGCAATCTTCAGGTTCCATGTCCAAATATTCCACCAGCAAATAGTAGCGGGACATCGGACATCCTTGTTTGAATCTTCCGGCAGTTCCCGCAGCCTCTTGGAACATTGTCTTGTCGAGGTTGATCTTGCATTCAGCAGCGAGAACGGCCAGGACGAGTTTCCCTTGGCGTGTTTGGTTCGGTGGGAAAGTGGGCTCGGTTGAGAACTGATAATGGATCGCCTTGCCCAGAGCAAAGTCCGTGTCCTTTTCCTTCAGGGTGACTGCGGGCTTACCGCCAAGAGAGCTAAGGCTAGAGGGAGTGAAGGCCAGCGACATGAATGCCGTTTGTGGGCCGACTTCGAGTTGAAAATCAGGAAGACCGGAGAGAACCTTGTCAGTGGCTAGATGTACGAGGAATTCCTCGATGACTGAGTTGTCGAGTTTCAGTTGACCCTTTTGCCGCTTGATAAACGCGGAGCCACGCTTGGCAATGAGATCGACTTCCAGAAAGTCTTTGTAGGAATTTAGGAGACTGGTCATTTCCTCGATACGCCTCTTGCCTGTGGTGGTGAGCCCAGAAAGCTTTGATGACCAGTCCTCGTAAGCCTCAAGCGCCTCCTTTAACAGCGCTACATCGTCGTCTTCACACTTTGGATTAGCAATAGCGGCCGTGAGTTTTTCTTTGTGCGGAGTCTTTGCCATTTGTCAGATTAGGGCGGTTTTGTTGAATAGAGGAGATGGTCGGACCGAATCAAGAAGGTCAATAGCCTCTTCGATATCAGCTTGAACGTCGCCGGCTTGGTTTTTCAGTGCGGCTAATAGCGATGCATTTGCAATGTCTCTCGCTTGTTCGCTTTCGTCCGGAAGTCCTATGCGTTGAGCGACGAGTATGTCTTCATAGATGGACTGTCCATAGCGATTGGTAAACACGCGCTCGTGACTCTTCGGTTTTGCGAACGCTCCGCTCCGTTCGATGATAGATGCAACAATATCTGAGTTTCCGAAAGGAACGCCACGAACCCTGGACTCACGCCCAAGCACCATAATTAGTAGGCCGTTTGGAACAAGCGCCCGAGCGAAACTCTTGATTGCCAATTCAATATCCAGGCTGTATTGAATTACTGTCAGAAAGCGATTTCCACGGTGTTTTCGGTTTGAACCAATTTCGCTGTGAGCTACTTTGAGCATGTCAAAACCGATTAGCTCCAGTATGGCACGGTAGTTTTGGTGATAGTTAAAAACGTTGATGTACGGGGGGCTTGTGATAATGACATGTGCCTCCTCATCAAGATGAAGATGGGCATTTCTCGCATCAGAGAGCAATGCGACGGATGGTCGTTCCGTGAGAGGGAGCTGAATGAGCTGCTCTAATACGAATTGAAATGAGCGACTGACTACTGACGCCAAGCTCCCATTCTTTGAACTCTCTGCCCGAAATAGGGAAAGGAGAAGTAGAAGTCTTGTCTGCTTATCGTCAGTTCCGCCAAGTAATTCGGTTGCAAGGCGCAGAAGGTTGGAAACCCTATTCCGGTAGTCTTCCGATTCCGTGAAAAGTGGAGTGTCCTGCGGCAGACGAATGAGTGAGTTGCAAAGCAATTCGTTAGCCTCTCCCGCTATGGCTTTCCGGGCACCGACACTCAACGCTGATAGAGAAAAAAACTTCGCCATCGCATAGGCAGCAGGGTTGATTTCTAATCCCACTGCCATTAGGCGACGAGAGGTGGCTTCCTGCAAAACCGTCCCACTTCCGCAGAACGGGTCAAGGACCACTTGCCCGGGGCGTGCGTAGGTTTCGAGCAGGTAATCTACGAACTGCGGAGTGAACTGACCTCGCCAGCTAAAGAGGTTTGACCTCGTTTTGTTTTCGACATTAAGGCGCGTACTTTGGAGGTCAGCAAGCATCATTCTGGATTTCGCCGGGGTTCGTGGCGCTATTTTCCCATCAATGGCCGTTGGCGACTACAGGGCAAGACTAAGGACGCCTAACGTCGTAGCTAAGGGGCTGGCTGGAAGCGGGCGAAGCCCGCTGGAAGCCAGCCCCGCTTGAGCGCAGTTTTAGGGCGTGAACGCTTGCCGCGGGCAGTGCCGCAAGCACCCTGGCCCGACGCCTGCCCTTGGCCGCGATGCGGGGCATGACCAGCACCGCCACCCTGACCGAAGGCACAGCCCCTCAGCCTGCCGCCCGAAACCGAAGGCACCCGACGCGCGGGCCGCTCAGCCTCGTCCAATCGAGTGCCGGTCATCCCGCGCGGCGATGTCGAACGCCCGGCATGCGCAGCGAGGGGTAAGACGCCTCCCGCGACGCAACGAGGGCTTGCGACAATGGTTTGGAGTGAGGACGGTGGCATGACCTGAGACCTTGGCTGTAGGCGAGATGGACCGGCGCTCTAACGTAGAGGTATGCGGATGGCGAAAGGCGGAGCGAAGCGCAGCTTTTCGCCAGCCCGCTTGACCGCCATGTTAGCAGGCCGTTGAAAAACTTCCAATCAAACACGCCGCACCCCCTGATTTCGACGCTTGGGGCAGCTCAGAAGGAGTTGCGCGGCGATTTCGGTCGTCTCCCAGGCCCGTTTTCAGGCCATCTCGCCCATTTTGGGCGCACTGACCCTCCTGTTTCACGCATGATGCGCGTCCCACCAGCCACCGATGCTGCCAGGTCTGGTAGCCCTCGTGCCGCCTGATGCGGCCGTCCACGGCCGAGTGTTTGTCCTTGGCGGCCACGTGCGGCGTGACCTTGAGCCTTCTGCAGCCCGTAATGAACGCCTTGCAGTCGTAGCCCTTGTCGCCCGGGCTCTTCTTGAACAGGCGGGTATCGGCGTCCGCGGTGCTCTCGTGGGTTCGTCGCTGGCGAGCGGGCGGCACTTTGAGCAGCATCTCCGGCGGCACCGAGGGCCGGCCCCGGCGGGCGTACACCGCCTCGAACTCGCGGTTCATGGTCGCCAGCAGTGCATCGACCACGCCGCGCAGCTTGCGCAAGGGGTGCGATGCAGGCACTCGCTCTTCGAGACTGATGTCACTGAACATCGTCCCCCGAAAGTCTTGGCTGCCTCTCATCGTCCTCGTGCGGGTGGTTCGCGGATAGCCCAGATCTTAGCACCCCACAGGGGCGCAGGGGGGATTTTTCAACGGCCTGCTGCGGGCCGAGATCTCCCGCGCCGGCGTCGGTGCCGAGTCGGCGCGCGATCTCGCGCACCAACTGCCGCGCCAGCGCGATCTTGCTGGCGGGTGGCAGCTCCACCGTCTCGCGCTCATCCACCAGCCACAACGCATTGTCGTCGCGCCCAAAAGTGGCGGGGCCGATATTGCCCACCAGCAGCGGCACGCCCTTGCGTACCCGCTTGGCCTGGGCATGGGCCAGCACGTCGTGGCTTTCGGCAGCAAAACCCACGCAATACAACTCGCCACGCTGCGCCCGGGGTGAGGCTGCCACGGTAGCGAGGATGTCGGGGTTTTCCACGAACGTCAGTGCCGGTGGCTGCCCGCTGCCGTCTTTCTTGAGCTTGTGCGTGGCCGCCTGCGCCGGACGCCAGTCGGCCACCGCTGCGGCGGCGATGAAGATGTTGACCTCGTGCACGTGCGCCAGCACCGCGTCCAGCATCTGCTGCGCCGACCGCACGTCCACCCGGTGCACGCCGCGTGGCGTGCGCAAATGCACCGGACCGGCCACCAGCGTCACGTCGGCCCCCGCCTCGCGCGCGGCGCGCGCCAGCGCGAAGCCCATCTTGCCACTGCTGTGGTTGGTGATGCCGCGCACGGTGTCGATGGCCTCGAACGTCGGCCCGGCGGTGATGAGCACGCGCTGCCCAGCCAGCACCTGGGGGCTGAGGCACGCCACCACGTCCTCCAGAATCTCCTCGGGCTCCAGCATGCGGCCGTCGCCCACCTCGCCGCACGCTTGCTCGCCCTGCCCCACGCCCAGCACGGTGGCCCCGTCGGCCTGCACCTGCGCCAGGTTACGTTGCGTGGCCGGATGGGCCCACATCTCGCGGTTCATGGCCGGCGCCAGCAGCAGCGGCACGCGCGCGATGGGCCGCGCCAGGCACAGCAGGGTCAAAATCTCGGCCGCGCGGCCCTGCGCCAGTTGGGCAATCAGGTCGGCGCTGGCGGGCGCCACCACGATGGCGTCGGCCGTGCGCCCCAGGTTGATGTGGGCCATGGCGTTGGGCTCGCGCAAGTCCCACTGCGTGGTGACGACGGGCCGGCCGCTCAGGGCCTGCATCGTCACCGGCGTGATGAACTGAGCCGCCGCCTCGGTCATGACCACCTGCACCGTGGCGCCCGCGCGCACCAACAGGCGGCACAGCTCCGCCGACTTGTAGCAGGCGATGCCACCAGACAGACCAAGGACGATGGATTTGCCGTCGAGTTCTTTCATGCGAGCGCACTATACCGCTGACAGCCTGCTCGCGGGCCATGCGCGGCAAGCTCACGAGGGGCTGGCCGCACCGCAGCGGCTTTTATAATCGGCCTTTCCACAGACGGGCCGGGATCGGCCCGCCCAACGTCATGACCAAATACGTGTTCGTCACTGGCGGCGTGGTGTCCTCTCTGGGCAAGGGCATCGCCTCCGCGTCGCTGGCTGCGCTGCTGGAGTCGCGCGGCCTGCGCGTCACCCTCATCAAACTCGACCCCTACCTCAACGTCGACCCGGGCACCATGAGCCCGTTCCAACACGGCGAGGTGTTCGTCACCGACGACGGCGCCGAGACCGACCTCGACCTGGGTCACTACGAGCGCTTCATCACCACGCGCATGAAGCGCAGCAACAACTTCACCACGGGCCAGATCTACAAGTCCGTGCTGGAGAAGGAGCGCCGCGGCGACTACCTGGGCAAGACGGTGCAGGTCATTCCGCACGTCACCAACGAAATCCAGACCTTCATCCAGCGTGGTGCCGAAGGGGTGGACGTGGCGATCGCCGAAATCGGCGGCACGGTGGGCGACATCGAGTCGCTGCCGTTTCTGGAAGCGGCGCGACAGATGAGCCTGCGCTTGGGGCCCAACAACGCGGCCTTCGTGCACCTGACCTACGTGCCCTACATCGCCGCCGCGGGCGAGCTCAAGACCAAGCCGACGCAGCACACGGTGCAAAAGCTGCGCGAGATCGGCATCCAGCCCGACGCGCTGCTGTGTCGCGCCGACCGCGTCATCCCCGACGAGGAGCGCGAAAAGATCAGCCTCTTTACCAACGTGCCGCTGTGGGGCGTGATCTCTATGCCCGACGTGGACACCATCTACAAAGTGCCGCGCGTGCTGCATGAGCAGGGGCTCGATGGCCTGATCTGTGACAAGCTGCGCCTGCACACCCCGCCGGCCAACCTCAAGCGCTGGGACGACTTGGTCTACGAGGTCGAGCACCCGCAGGGCGAGGTGCGCATCGCCATGGTGGGCAAGTATGTGGACCTGTCCGACAGCTACAAGTCGCTCAACGAGGCGCTGCGCCACGCCGGCCTGAAAAACCACGTGCGCGTGGCCATCACCTATATCGACTCGGAAACGCTGGACGACGACAAAGTCGCCGAGCGCCTGGGTGGCTTCGACGCCATCCTGGTGCCGGGTGGCTTTGGCAAGCGCGGTGTGGAGGGCAAGATCCGCGCCGCGCGCTACGCGCGCGAGCAGCGCGTGCCCTACCTGGGCATTTGCCTAGGGATGCAGGTGGCGACGATTGAGTTTGCGCGCCATGTGGCGGGACTGGAGGGCGCCAACTCCACCGAGTTCGACCCGCACACCCCGCACCCGGTGATCGCGCTCATCGACGAATGGCTCGACGCCGACGGCACACTGCAAAAGCGCGACGCCAACACCGACCTGGGCGGCACCATGCGGCTGGGGGCGCAAAGCGCCGACGTGCTGCCGGGCACACTCGCCTACCAAATCTACGGCCCGGTGGTCACCGAACGGCACCGCCACCGCTACGAGGCCAACACCCAATACCTGGACCGGCTGCGTCAGGCGGGGTTGGTGATTTCGGCCCTCACCCAGCGCGAGCAACTCACCGAAATCGTGGAGCTGCCGCAGGACGTACACCCGTGGTTCATGGGGGTGCAATTCCACCCCGAATTCAAGTCCACCCCCTGGGACGGGCATCCGCTGTTCAACGCCTACATCGCGGCGGCGCTGCGGCACCAGCAGCAGCGCGCGCCACAAACCACCCCGGAGGTCGCATCGGCATGAATCTGTGCGGATTCGAGGTCGGCCTGCACCGGCCTTTTTTTCTGATCGCTGGGCCCTGCGTGGTCGAGAGCGAGCAGCTGCAGATGGACGTGGCCGGCGAGCTCAAGGCCATCACGGCCGAGCTTGGCATCCCCTTCATCTTCAAGAGCAGCTACGACAAGGCCAACCGCTCGAGTGGCCAGTCATACCGTGGTCCGGGGCGGGAGCGCGGGCTGGAGATTCTGGCACGCGTGCGGCGCGACGTCGGTGTGCCGGTCCTGACCGACGTACACACCGAGGCCGAGGTGCCCGAGGTGGCTGCGGTGGTGGATGTGCTGCAGACGCCGGCATTCCTGTGCCGCCAGACCGACTTCATCCGTGCCGTGGCGCAAAGCGGCAAACCGGTCAACATCAAAAAAGGGCAGTTCCTGGCACCCCAGGACATGAAAAACGTCATCGACAAGGCGCGCGCCGCCGCGCGCGAGGCGGGTCTGAGCGAAGACCGCTTTCTGGCCTGCGAGCGCGGCGTGAGCTTCGGTTATCACAACCTGGTGTCGGACATGCGCAGTCTGGCCATCATGCGCGAGACGGGCGCGCCCGTCGTGTTCGACGCCACGCACTCGGTGCAGCTGCCCGGTGGCCAGGGCACCAGCAGCGGCGGCCAGCGCGAGTTCGTGCCGGTGCTGGCGCGGGCGGCGGTGGCCGTCGGCATCGCCGGCCTGTTCATGGAGACGCACCCCAACCCCGCGCAGGCGCTGTCGGATGGGCCGAATGCCGTGCCCCTGAAGCACATGCGGGCCCTGTTGGAGACCTTGGTCGCGCTCGACCAGGTCACCAAACGGCAGGGTTTTCTGGAAAACGCCTTCGACGCTTGAGACCCCATCATCCGGAGCCCCGACATGCCTTGCGGCTATATCATCGCCTCGGTCACGGTGACCAACCCCGAGCAGTACGAGGAATACAAGCGCTGGTCCACGGCCGCGATTCAAGTGCACGGCGCCGAGGTGCTGGTGCGAGGCGGCCGCGTCGAAGTGCTGGAAGGCGACTGGAGCCCCGGCCGCACGGTGGTGCTGCGGTTTCCCTCGTTCGAGGCGGCGCGCGCGTTTCACGACTCGCCCGAATACCGGCGCGCGCGCGAGGCGCGTGCCGGAGCCGCCATCATGCGCATGGTCTGCGTCGAGGGCATTTGACGTTTTCTGGTTTTTCACATCGAGCAAAGGCAACCCATGAGTGCAATCGTTGACATCGTCGGCCGCGAGATTCTGGACAGCCGCGGCAACCCCACCGTCGAGTGCGACGTGCTGTTGGAGTCCGGCGTGATGGGCCGCGCGGCGGTACCGTCCGGTGCCTCCACCGGCAGCCGCGAAGCGATCGAGCTGCGCGACGGCGACCCGACCCGCTACGGCGGCAAGGGCGTGCTCAAGGCGGTCGAGCACATCAACACCGAAATCTCGGAAGCGGTGCTCGGCCTGGACGCGAGCGAACAGGCCTTTTTGGACAAAACCCTGATCGACCTCGACGGCACCGAAAACAAAAGCCGCCTGGGGGCCAACGCGATGTTGGCCGTGTCGATGGCGGTGGCACGTGCCGCGGCCGAAGAGTCGGGCCTGCCGCTGTACCGCTACTTCGGCGGCAGCTCGGCAGTGCAAATGCCCGTGCCGATGATGAACGTCATCAACGGCGGCGCGCACGCTAACAACAACCTGGACCTGCAGGAATTCATGATCCTGCCGGTGGGGGCGCCCAGCTTCCGCGAGGCGATTCGCTGGGGCGCGGAGGTCTTTCACGCCCTCAAAAAGATCATTCACGACCGCGGCATGAGCACCGCCGTCGGCGACGAAGGGGGGTTTGCGCCCAGCGTGGCCAACCATGAGGCGGCCATCCAGCTCATCCTGGAAGCCATCGACAAGGCTGGCTATACCGCAGGTGCGCAGATCGCGCTTGGCCTGGACTGCGCTGCCAGCGAATTCTGCAAGAGCGGCCCAGACGGCCAAACGACGTACCACCTCTCGGGCGAAGGGTTGGTGCTCAGCGCCGCCGAGTGGACCAACATCCTGGCCACCTGGTGCGACAAGTACCCCATCATCAGCATCGAAGACGGCATGGGCGAAGGTGACTGGGACGGCTGGGCGCTGCTGACCGAGCGCCTGGGTCGCCGGGTCCAGTTGGTTGGCGACGACCTGTTCGTCACCAACACCAAGATTCTGAAAGAAGGCATCCAAAAAGGGATCGCCAACTCGATCCTG
>NZ_CALIND010000079.1:0-7173 GCF_938045175.1 uncultured Tepidimonas sp. | reverse complement strand
AGCACTGGAGCAGATGGTGCGGTCCAGCAGCGACGCGCCCAAGCGATGAAAAAACCGCGCCGCCATCGACTCGCCTTGCACCAGACCCATGGTGCCCGCGTAGCTGTAGGGCAGGATGGTTTGCGGGTCGTGCGCGGCCAGCGCCCCCAAACGGGCGGCGATGTCGTCGAGCGCCTCGTCCCAGCCGACGGGCTCGAAGCGGCCCTCGCCCTTGCGGCCCACGCGACGCAGCGGCTGCAACAAACGCTCGGGGTGATAGACCCGCTCCAGGTACCGGCTGACCTTGGTACACAGCACGCCGGCCGTCTGCGGATGGTCAGGGTTGCCCTGCAGATGCACGGCGCGCCCCGCGCGCACCGTGGTCAGCAGCGAGCAGGTGTCGGGGCAATCGTGCGGGCAGGCGCCTCGGATGGTGGAGGCCTCTATCGGGGCTTCAACGGTGGTGGTCATGGGTGCATGGTACGCCAAGGCCCACAGTCATCCCAATCCGCGCTAGCATCCCCCCTATGAAACTGATCGAACCCATCGTCCAGCAGGCAGCGGCCATGGCTGCCATCCGGCGCGATCTGCACGCGCACCCGGAACTGTGCTTCGAGGAGGTGCGCACCGCCGACCGCGTGGCCGCGCTGCTGACGCAGTGGGGCATCTCGATCCACCGGGGTCTGGGCAAGACGGGGGTGGTCGGTATCGTCCACGGGCGCGATGGCGGCGCCTGTGGGCGAGCGCTGGGGCTGCGCGCGGACATGGACGCACTGCCGATGACGGAGCGCAACACGTTCGAGCACGCCAGCCGCTACCCCGGGCGCATGCACGCGTGCGGGCACGACGGCCACACGGCGATGCTGCTGGCCGCCGCGCAATACCTGGCCCAGCAGCGCGACTTCGACGGCACGGTGTACCTGATTTTCCAGCCCGCCGAGGAAGGCGGTGGCGGCGCGCGCGAGATGATCGCCGACGGGCTGTTCGAGCGCTTCCCCATGGAGGCCGTCTTTGGCATGCACAACTGGCCGGGGCTGCCCGTGGGCCACTTTGCCGTCAGCCCCGGGCCGGTGATGGCCTCCAGCAACGAATTTGCCATCACGGTGCGCGGCCGCGGCGGCCATGCGGCGCTGCCGCACCATGCGATCGACCCGGTCCCGGTGGCGTGCCAACTCGTGCAGGCGTTTCAGACCATCCTCACACGCAACCTGCGCCCGGTGGAGCCTGGGGTCATTTCGGTCACGATGATCCACGCGGGCGAGGCGACCAACGTCATCCCCGACACCTGCGAGATACGGGGCACGGTGCGCACCTTCTCGCTGCCTGCACTGGATTTGATCGAGACGCGCATGCGCGAGCTGTCCAGCCAGATCTGCGCCGCGTTCGGCGCCGAGGCGACGTTCGAGTTCCGGCGCAACTACCCGCCCACCATCAACCATGAGGCGCAAGCCGCCTTTGCCGCCGAGGTGATGCGCGACATCGTGGGAGCAGACCACGTCGTGGCGCAAGAGCCCACCATGGGCGCCGAGGACTTCGCGTACATGCTGCAAGCCAAGCCAGGGGCGTATGTGTTCATCGGCAACGGCGATGGCAGCCACCGGCACGCACACGGGCCGGGGCACGACGCGGGGCCGTGCACGCTGCACAACCCGCACTACGACTTCAACGATGCGTTGATTCCGCTGGGCGCGACGTTCTGGGTGCGGCTGGCGCAGCGCTGGCTGGCGCGCGGCCAGTGACGCTGCGCGTACCGAGCGCTCACGGCCGACGCGCTGGCGCGGGGGGCACCGGTGCCTGCGCGTTGCCATAGCGCTCGCGCGCAATCGCCAGCAGCCCGTCGAAGATCAGCCCCTCGACCAGCTCGAACGGCACCGTCATGTGCGGCGCCATCTTCCAGCCGGCGCCACCGGTCATCAGGCATACTGGCTCCTGCCCGGTGTGGGCACGCAAATTGTCTACCATGCGCTGCACCGCCCCGGCGATGGCATACGTGCCGCCGCTCGTCAGTGCATCGCTGGTGTTGGTGGGGAACGCGCGCACCTCGCCGGTGGGCACGTGCAGCCCGGCCGTACCGGACTCGAGCGCCCGCAGCATGATGCCGTGGCCAGGCAAGATCAAGCCACCCAGAAAGCGGCCCTCGGCGTCGATGGCTTCTACCGTCACCGCCGTGCCGACCATGACCACCACGCAGGGCCGCCGCTGTCCGCGCGCGAGCAGCCGCTGGCGCGCACCGATCATGGCCACCCAGCGGTCCGACCCCAGGCGCGCCGGATGGTCGTAGCCGTTGACGAGTCCAGCCTCGGTCGCGCTGGGCACCACCCAATGCACCGGTGCATCCCAGAGTTCGAGCTGTTCTTCCACCCGGTGGCGCGCGCCAGCACCGGCGACGATGCTGCCCAGCACCCAGTGCGGCGCGCGCAGGGCGCGCCAGTCGCCTTCGGCCAGGGTTTCGATGTTTTCCAGGAATTGCACCCCGTGCGCCAGCAATCGCGCACCGGGGCGCGGCGCCTCGTACAGCGCCCACTTCAGGCGCGTGTTGCCCACGTCGAGCGCCAACAGGGCGGTGCCTCCCGATACGGCTGGGCCATGCGCAGGGGTCGGGGAAGCAAAAACCGGGACGTTCGGCGGCGGCGCTGTCATGCCGCCATCATAAACCCGGCCTCGGAAGGCCGGTGTCACCTGCCGCCACCGCTCAGTTCTGCCGCCACGGCAGACCACGGTAGCGCCAGCCGCCGCGACGTCCGCGCTGGCCATGTTCGTCCAAATCGCCCTCGAAGCCCTCCAGCACGTTGTAGGCGGTGGCGCCCAGCTCGGTGGCGCGCCGTGCCGCCGCGATCGAGCGCGCGCCGCTGCGACACAGCATCAGCAGCGGTCGGCCGTCGCCGCGCAGCAGTGAGCGCACACCGTCATCGAAGCCAGGGTTGGGCTGCATGCCGGGCCACTGCTTCCACGCCAGCGGCACGGCGCCGGGCACGTATCCCACCCACTCGCGCTCGGCGTCGGTACGCACGTCCACCAGCACGGCGCGGCCCTGCTGCACCCAGTCCCACGCGACGGCGGGTGGAACGTCGCCCGCATAGCCGTCGGCGGGCTGGGGTGCGTCCAGTGCCGCGCCGTCCGCGTCGTGCCGGATGCCGCCATGCAGGTTGGCCGGCACCGCCTCATCCATGCGGCGGGGGCGCGACAGGTTCAAGCCGTTCATCAACGCGACGAACTCGTCGAGCGTGCGCCCGGCCACGCGGGCGTTGTGCGCCTTCTCGTGCCCAATGGTGGAGTGCGTGCGCCCCCGGTAGTCGTGCCCCGGCCAGACCACGGTATCGTCGGGCAGGGCGAACAGCACCTCGGTGATGCTGCGGTAGAGCGCCGCCGCGTCGCCCGACTGAAAGTCGGTGCGCCCACAGCCGTCGATGAGCAGCGTGTCGCCGGTGAAGACGTGCCGCTGCACCCCCTGGCTCGTGGCACGCTCCCAAAAGTAGCTCATACTGCCCGCAGTGTGGCCCGGGGTGGCCAGCGCGCGCACGCGCTGGGAACCGAACGTCACCTCGTCGCCGTGCTGCAAGGGGCGGTGCACGGTGACGATGCCGCAGGCAGCCGGGGCGGCCGTCAGAGCGCCGGTGTGCTCGGCCAGCCACAGCGCGCTGGTGATGTGGTCGGCGTGGGCGTGCGTCTCAAGCACCCAGCGCAGCCGCAAGTCGTGCTCACGCAGCACGGTCAAATCGCGCTCGAGCTGCACATCCACGGGGTCGATGATGAGCGCCTCGCGCGACGCCTCGTCGAACAAGACGTAGGTATAGGTGCAGGAGTCGGGGTCGAAGAGCTGGATCGGGTTCATGTCCGCCATGGTAGCGACGACCCCCGGTTACGCAAAGCGCGACAGCAGCTCGGCCACGTCGTCGGGCGGTGTGTCACCCTGGGCCATGACGCAGCCCACCATCATGAAAAACGATTTGTCCAGCGCCTTGCGGGCAGCCGCCAACTGTTGCGTCACCTTCTCACAATCGGTATCGGCCTCGATCAGGCGCTGGATGCCGCGCAGCTGCCCTTCCACGCGCCGCAGGCGCAGCAACAGGGCCTTTTTTCGCTCGGGGTCGTGGACGGCGGTCATGACATGCCAAACATGGAAAGGTATATACCCGGTATGGTATGACAAACGGTCCGGGCTGCCAAGACCCGCGCACGTGGGCGATGCCCCTCCCGGACCGGGCCAACCCGGTTGGCGAGCCGCGCGGACTCGGGTAATATTGACGTTTACGTAAACGTCAAACACGAACGCCGTCGCGCGTGCCGCCGCCCAGCCACCCCGAGGAGACCTGCATGACCCAGTTGTCTGCCGACTATCAGGCCTTGGCCAACTACCGCCCAACGCACAAGGTGCGCTTCGTCACCGCCGCCAGCCTGTTCGACGGGCACGACGCGGCCATCAACATCATGCGCCGCATCCTGCAGAGCATGGGCGCGGAGGTGATCCACCTGGGCCACAACCGCTCGGTGGACGAGGTGGTGACCGCGGCATTGCAGGAAGACGCGCAGGGCATCGCCGTGAGCTCTTACCAGGGCGGGCACGTCGAATATTTCAAATACATGGTCGATCAGTTGCGCGCGCGCGGCGGCGAGCACGTGCTGGTCTTCGGCGGCGGCGGCGGCGTGATCGTGCCCAGCGAAATCCGCGAGCTGATGGACTATGGCGTGGCGCGCATCTACAGCCCCGAAGACGGCCAGCGCATGGGCCTGCAGGGCATGATCGGCGAGATGGTGATGCGCTGCGACCGCGACCTGTCGGTCTACGCGCCGACATCGCTGGAGGCCATCCGCGGCCACACGGACGCCGCCTGGCGCGCGCTGGCGCAGCTCATCACGGCGCTGGAAAGCGGCCAAGCCGACCCCGGCTTGCGCACGCAACTGCACGAAGCGGCAGCCAGCGCGCGCGTGCCGGTGCTGGGCATCACCGGTACGGGCGGAGCCGGTAAATCGAGCCTGACCGACGAGCTGATCCGGCGCCTGCGGCTGGACCAAGACGATGCGCTGCGCATTGCGGTCGTCAGCATCGACCCCAGCCGCCGCAAGAGTGGCGGCGCGCTGCTGGGCGACCGTATCCGCATGAACGCGATCGGCCCCTGGCAGCAAGGCGCACGTGTGTACATGCGCAGCCTGGCCACGCGCGAGGCGGGCAGCGAGATCTCGGCCGCGCTGCCCGACGTGGTGGCGGCGTGCAAGGTGGCGGGCTTTGACCTCGTCATCGTTGAGACTTCTGGCATCGGCCAGGGCGATGCCGCCATCGTGCCGCACGTGGACGTGCCGCTGTATGTGATGACGCCCGAGTTTGGTGCGGCCAGCCAGCTCGAGAAGATCGACATGCTCGACTTCGCTGAGTTCGTGGCGATCAACAAGTTCGACCGCAAGGGCGCGCTCGACGCGCTGCGCGACGTGGCCAAACAGGTGCAGCGCAATCGCGAAGCATGGGGCAAGCGGCCCGAGGAGATGCCGGTCTTCGGCACGATGGCGGCGCGCTTCAACGACGATGGCGTGACCGCCTTGTATCAGGCGCTGTTGCCGCGGCTGGCCGAGTTGGGCCTGACGCTGCCGCTGGGCGCGGACGGCGGCCGGCTGCCGCGCGTGAGCACGCGCCACAGCAGCCAGTTGCACGCGATCGTGCCGCCACAGCGCAGCCGCTACCTGGCCGAGATTGCCGACACCGTGCGCGCCTACAAACGCCGCGTGCGCCAGCAAGCCACGTTGGCGCGCGAGGTGCAGCAGTTGCGCGCCGCCGCCGCCATGCTCAGCGTCGACAAACCGCACCGCCCCAAGGCAGCCGAGGCGGCGCTCGATTTGGCCGCGCAGCGCGAACAGCGGCTCGACGCCGACGCGCGCAAGCTGCTGCAGCAGTGGCCCGACATGCAAAAGGCCTATGCGGGCGACGAGTACGTGGTCAAGATCCGCGACAAGGAGATCCGCACGCGACTGGTGCACACCACGCTGTCGGGCAACAAAATCCGCAAGGTGGCCCTGCCCAAGTACGAGGACCACGGCGAGCTGCTGCGGTGGCTGATGCTGGAAAACGTCCCCGGCTCCTTCCCGTACACCGCTGGAGTGTTCGCCTTCAAGCGCGAGGGCGAAGACCCGACGCGCATGTTCGCCGGTGAGGGTGACGCCTTTCGCACCAACCGGCGCTTCAAGCTGCTGTCGGAGGGCATGCCGGCCAAGCGGCTGTCCACCGCGTTCGATTCGGTCACGCTCTACGGCCACGACCCCGATCCGCGCCCAGACATCTACGGCAAGATCGGCAACTCCGGCGTGTCGATCGCCACGCTGGACGACATGAAGGTGCTCTACTCGGGCTTCGACCTGTGCGACCCGGCAACCTCGGTGTCGATGACCATCAACGGTCCCGCTCCGACGATTCTCGCGATGTTTTTCAACACCGCCATCGACCAGCAGATCGACAAATTCCGCGCCGACAACGGCCGCGAGCCGACCGACACCGAAATCGCCAAGATCCGCGAGTGGGTGTTGGCCAACGTGCGCGGCACGGTGCAGGCCGACATCCTCAAGGAAGACCAAGGCCAAAACACCTGCATCTTCAGCACCGAGTTCAGCCTGAAGGTGATGGGCGACATCCAAGAATATTTCGTCCACCACAACGTGCGCAATTTCTACTCGGTCTCGATCAGCGGCTACCACATCGCCGAGGCGGGCGCCAACCCGATCAGCCAGCTCGCCTTCACGCTCGCCAACGGCTTCACCTACGTGGAGTCGTATCTGGCGCGCGGCATGCACATCGACGACTTCGCGCCCAACCTGAGCTTTTTCTTCAGCAACGGCATGGACCCGGAGTACACCGTGCTGGGTCGGGTCGCGCGGCGCATTTGGGCCGTGGCCATGCGCGACAAGTACGGGGCCAACGAGCGCAGCCAAAAGCTGAAATACCACATCCAGACCAGCGGGCGCAGCCTGCACGCGCAAGAAATCGCCTTCAACGACATTCGCACCACGCTGCAGGCGCTGATTGCCATCTACGACAACTGCAACAGCCTGCACACCAACGCCTACGACGAAGCCATCACCACGCCGACCGAGGAGTCGGTGCGCCGCGCGATGGCGATTCAGCTCATCATCAACCGCGAGTGGGGCCTGGCCAAGAACGAAAACCCCAACCAGGGCGCCTTCATCATCGAAGAGCTGACCGAGCTGGTGGAA
>NZ_CALIND010000078.1:0-14665 GCF_938045175.1 uncultured Tepidimonas sp. | reverse complement strand
GGCCGTCAGGTAGGTGTTGTTGTGCTTGAGGATGATCAGGTTGCCATAGCCACGCAGGTCGGAGCCGGCATAGACCACGCGCCCGTCAGCGGCCGCCAGTACGGGGTCGCCCGCGCGCCCACCGATGCCAACCCCCTTGCTGCGCGTCTCATCGAAGGTGTAGAGCACGGGCCCCTTGGCCGGCCAGATGAGCGCGATCGTATCGGTACCCGTGGCTGCGGGCGCGGACGCCGCAGGAGCCGGTGGACTGCCACCATTTGCCGCCGTCGTCGCCGGCGCCGCGGGCGTGCGGGCCGCAGTGGCAGATGGGGCCGCCGGGCTCGCATCCAGCGGCCGCGGCTGCACACTGGCCCCTGGCACGGGCTGGGTGGTGACGCCAGCGGTATTCGTGCCTGCCGTATTCGCACCTGCGGCTGCGGGCACGGCTCCGGGGGGCACCACGCGCAACACCTGCCCCACCTCGATCAGGTTGGGGTTGGTCAGGCCGTTCCAGGCCGCGATGTCGCGCCAGCTCTGCCCGTGCTCCAGCCCGATGCGATAGAGCGTATCGCCAGGTCGCACCGTGTAGTACCCCGGCTTGCCAGCGTTTTCGCTGCCGGGCGCGGCAGCGGCCGGCGTGGTGGACGCCCCCGCAGACGCGCTCGCCGGGCCGCCGGCCACCCCTGGCGCCCGGTCGACCACCGGTGCCTGCCGCGGCACGGGCTTTTGGGGCGCCGCGCAACCGGCCAACAGCACCGCCAGCGCGGCCAAGGACGCGCCCAGCACACGCGCAGGCAGCAAAGGGGTGATCACGGCCACAGACGGGGGGCGTAGGGCATTCATCGCAGCGTTTTCGTCCTCGGTCATGCAGTCCCCGATTTTAGGGGGACGAACCGGACCCCCTCGAGCACGCGCCGCTCGAAACCGTGCGCGCTGCGCTGCACCACCACCAGGCTTTGCTGACCCGACTGCAGCTCGGCGGGCGCGACCAGCCGCGCCCCCACGGCCAGCTGCTCCAGCCATGCCGCCGGGATGGATTCCCCACCCGCCGCGGCGATGATGCCCGCATACGGTGCCCCTTTCGGGTAGCCCAGCATCCCATCGCCAAAAATCAAATGGACGTTGGGAATGCGCATCGGGCGCAGGTTGTCGCGCGCGCGCTCGTGCAGCGCGCGCAGCCGCTCCATGCTGTAGACCTCGCGGCATAGGTGCGACAGCAGCGCCGCCTGATAGCCGCAACCCGTGCCGATCTCGAGCACGCGCCCCAGCGGCAGGGTCTGCCCCTCGCACAACAATTCGAGCATGCGGGCCACCACGCTGGGCTTGGAAATCGTCTGCCCCCAGCCGATGGGCAGGCTCGTGTCCTCGTACGCCTGGGCGGCCAACCCAGAATCGACGAAGCAATGCCGCTCGACCCGCTCGAACGCCTGCAGCACCGCCGGCTGCGTCACCCCTTGCTGCGCCAGCCGCCGCACCATGGCCTGGCGCACGGCCGCCGAATCCAACCCCACCCCGGCCACCGCGGGCGGCACGGCGGTCTGGGCCCGCGCCGCTGCGGCGGACGCCGGGCGGCCGCCCATCCCCACGCTGGGCCCCACGGGCAAGGTCGCCGGGAAGCGCGGCCGCGGCGGCCGCCCCCCGCTGGGCGCCGTCGGGCTGGGGCGCGGCGGCCTGGGCATCACCATGGGCGGGCGTCTCCCGCAGCAGCCCGTGCCGCCGCCCCTTCGCGCGCGTCACCGTATCCACCCGCAGCAGAAAGCGCGGCCGCCGTCTGCGCCCAGTAGGCCAGGCGGGCATGGTCGGTCAGGTCGATCTGCAGCGGCGTGATCGAGACGTAGCCCTGCCGCGTGGCGTGAAAGTCGGTGCCTTCCGCATCGTCCTTGGCGGGACCGGCGGCACCGATCCAGTACATCGTCTCGCCGCGCGGGTTGACTTGGGTGATGACGGGCTCGGCCGCGTGCCGACGCCCCAGGCGCGCGACCTTGAAGCCGCGGATCGCCGCGCGCGGCAGACTGGGGATGTTGACATTGAGCAGCCACGGTCCTGGGTGCGCCGCATCGGGCGGCGTATCGGCCATGGCACGCCGGTGCGCCTCGGCCGCGGGTTGCAGCGTGCGCACCAGCTCGGCAGCCAGCGCCGCCGCGCCGTCCAGGTGCGCCCAGCCCTTTTCGGTGAGTGAGAACGCGATACCGGGAATGCCGAACAAATACCCTTCCATCGCTGCGCCGACGGTGCCGGAGTAGATCGTGTCGTCGCCCATGTTGGCGCCGTTGTTGATGCCCGAGACGACCAAGTCCGGCCGGTAGTCCAACAGGCCCGTGAGCGCGATGTGCACGCAGTCCGCCGGTGTGCCGTTGACGTAGCGCACCCCGGGGGCCGCCCGGTGCACATACAGCGGCGCGTTGAGGGTGAGCGCGTTGGACTTGGCGCTGTTGTTGTGCTCGGGCGCCACGACCTCGACCTCGGCGAACGCCGACAGCGCCTGCGCCAGCGCCACGATGCCCGGCGCTTGGTAGCCGTCGTCGTTGCAGAGCAGGATCTTCATGCCGGTCGATTGTAGGGCCCATGCCATGCACCTGTGCGACAGCGCCGCGACGGGCGCGCGCCCTATGATCGCGCCCACCCATCATCCGAAGGAGACTCCCATGCACGCTTGGCTGTGCGAAAACCCCGTCGGCGTCGACGCGCTGCAATGGAAAGAACTGCCCACCCCGACACCCGGGCCCGGCGAGGTGCTGATCGAGATCGCCGCGGCGAGCCTGAACTTCCCGGACCTGCTCATCGTGCAGAACAAGTACCAGTTCAAGCCTCCGCAGCCCTTCGTGCCGGGGTCGGAGTACGCCGGCATCGTGCGCGCGACAGGCCCGGGCGTCACCGGGCTGCAGCCAGGCCAGCCGATCGCCTGCCTGACGGGCACGGGGGGCTTTGGCACGCATACGCTGGCACCGGCGCAGCGCTGCATCCCGCTGCCCGAGGGTTTCGACCTGACCGATGCCGCCGCCTTCATCATGACCTACGGGACGTCGTACCACGCGCTGCTCGACCGCGGCGCGCTGCAGCCCGGCGAGACGGTGCTCGTGCTGGGCGCAGCCGGCGGTATCGGCACGGCGGCGATCCAGATCGCCAAACACGCGGGCGCGCGGGTGATCGCCGCCGCCTCCAGCGCCGAGAAGTGCGCGCTGGCGCAGCGATTGGGAGCGGACGCGACCATCGACTACTCCCTGCACGGCGCCAGCGGTGGCTTTCGCGACGAGCTCAAGCGCCTGACCGAAGGCCACGGGCCGGATGTGATCGTCGATCCAGTGGGGGGTGACTTGGCCGAGCCGGCGTTGCGCTCGATCGCCTGGCGTGGCCGCTATCTGGTCATCGGGTTTGCCGCCGGCCCGATCCCCAGCTTGCCGCTGAACCTGCCACTGCTCAAGGGGGCATCGCTGGTCGGGGTATTCTGGGGTGAGTTCGCCCGCCGCGAGCCCACGGCCAACGCAGCCATGCTGCAGACGCTGGCACAGTGGTATCTCCAAGGGCACATCAAACCGGTCATCGATCGCGTGCTGCCAATGACCGAACTGCCCCAGGCCTACGCTCTGATGGCCCAGCGCCGGGTGATGGGGAAGCTGGTGCTGCGCAACACGCCCTAGAATGGGGCTTCGACAGTCGCCAGGGGAGCCCGCGGTGCGTCCTAGCCGGGACGGTACGGGCTGAGAGTGGGCCGCAGGCCATGGGGGCCGACGCCCAGACCCTGGAACCTGATCCGGTTCGCACCGGCGGAGGAAGCGCGACATGACCTGGATGCCGATGGCCGCCGTGGGCGCGGCTCTGATTGTCTTTTTGTGGGTCGGGCTGCGCGCCCGCACCGCCAACGCCCCCCTCGACGACTACCTGACCGCCCGCGGCTCGCAGCGCGCGGGCACGCTGGCGTGGTCGTTTTTGGCCTCGGGGCTGGGCGCGTGGATCCTGTTCGTACCCCCCGAAATCGGGGCCTTCGTCGGCCCAGTGGCGCTGGCGGGCTACGCCATCGGCGCGGCGCTGCCCTTTTTGGTGCTGGCGTGGTGCGGGGCTGCCATCCGACGCTCGCTGCCCACGGGACGCAGCCTGACAGACTTGGCCGGCGAGCGCTTCGGCCCGCTCATGCGCGGCTGGGTGCTGGTGCTGTCGCTGCTGTACATGCTGTGCTTCGTGACCGCGGAGCTGACCGCCGTGGGCGCCATCGTGACGCTGCTGACCGGCGCCGACGGCCGCTGGGCGGTGCTGGCGGTGGCCGCCGTGACGCTGACCTACACCACCTGGGGTGGCCTGCGCGCCAGCCTGGCCACCGACCGCTGGCAAGGCTGGCTGCTGCTGGCGCTGCTGGCCCTGGTCGCGCTGGTCATCGGCCAGCAGCCGCCGCAGCCGCGCGGCGAGCCGACCGCCCCTGCCTCGGCGCCCCTGTCGGTGGGACTGTCGGTCGCGCTGACCCTCGTCATCGCCGTCACCGCCGCCAACGTCTTTCACCAGGGCTATTGGCAGCGGGTCTGGTCGGCCGACAGCACGGCCGCGCTGCACCGCGGCGCGTGGCTGGGGGCGCTGGGCACGGCGGCGGCCATCGCGCTGGTCGGCGCACTGGGCATGTGGGCGGCGCGCCAGGGCCTGCCACTGGGCCAGCCGCCCATGCCGTTTTTCGCGCTCGTCCAGCACGCCCCCGCCTGGGTGGTCGCCCCCGTGCTGTTGCTGGCGGTCACGCTCGTCGCCTCGTCGGTGGACACGCTGCAAAACGCCATCGCGGCGCTGCTGGTTTCGCAACGGCGCGACGCATCGCTGCCTGGGGCGCGCTGGGCCACGGTTCTGCTCATGGTGCCAGTGATCGCCGTCGCCTGGCAAGGGCTGTCGGTGCTGCGGCTGTTTTTGATCGCCGACTTGCTGTGCGCCACAGCCGTGGTTCCGCTGCTGCTGGCCCTGTGGCGCCGCACGCCCCGCGGCGCGGCCCTGACGGGAGCACTGGCGGGTCTGGTGGGCGCCGTCCTGCCCGATGCGATCGCCAGCGGCAGCGTCGCCGCGGGCATCCACGCCGCCACCTTCCCGGCCAACGTGCCGACGCTGGCCCCCTTCGTGGGCGCGCTGCTGGCCTCGAGCACGGTCACGCTGGCGTGGACCGTGCTGCGTCCAGCGCGCGATTGATCAGGCGCGCGCGTCGCCCCAGCGCAGCGGGCAGCGGTCGTCGCCCACGTAGGTGGCGCGGCCATGGCGGTCCACGCAGTAGCTGGGCGAGACGATCATGTCCTGAAACAACATGCCTGCGCCGATGCGGGTGTACTCGAACAGCACGCTGCGCTCGACCCGCGAACCCGCGCTCAGGTGGCAGCCATGGCCGATCCACGCGGGGCCCACGATCGAGCAGCCGGGATCGAGCCGCGTGCTCGACCCGATGTAGACCGGCCCCGTGATCTGCACCCGGTCGACATCGATGCGGGTATTGAGCCCGACCCACACGCCCGGGCGGATTTCTTTGCCCGGCATGCGCATGCGCTCGATCTCGCCGCGCAGCACGCGCTGCAGCACCGACCAGTAGTCGCTCACCCGACCGATATCGATCCAGTGAAACGGCCGACTCTGCGCATAAAACGGCAAGTCGCGCTCCACCAGCAGCGGAAAGAGCTGACTGCCGATGTCGAACACCTGACCGGACGGCACCAAGTCCAGCACGGCCGGCTCGAAAATGTAGATACCGGTGCTGGCCAGGGTCGAGCGCGCCTCCTCGGGCCGGGGCTTTTCCTGGAAGGAGCGCACGCGTCCGTCGGCGTCGGCCACCACGATGCCGTAGTTGCTGACCTGGTCGCGCGGCACGTCCAGCGTGACGACCGTGGCCAGCGCCCCTTTGGCGCGGTGCTCGGCCAGCGCCGCGGTGATGTCCAGATCGACCAGCGCGTCGCCGCACAGCACGATGGTCGTCTCGTCGAAGAAGCCGCTGAAATCCTGTATGTGCTTCATGCCACCGGCCGAGCCCAGCGGCCGCGGCAGGATGTCGCCGTGCTCGTACACCCCTTCGTAGGAGTAACCGATCTCGACCCCCCAGCGGTGCCCATCACGAAAATACTGCTCGATCTTGTGGTGATTCCACGCCACGTTGACCATGATCTCGCGCACCCCGTGCGCGGCGAGCTGCTCAATCAAATACTCCATGACCGGTTTGCCGAGGATCGGCACCATCGGTTTGGGGAGGTCTTTGGTCAGCGGGCGCACGCGGGTTCCCTGTCCCGCGGCCAGGATCATGCCTTTGGCCATGATGGTGTGCAGCGTCGAGATACAAAAAAAGCCCCAGATGGGGCTTTTATCTGATGGAAATCGGTGGGGTGGCTGATGGGACTCGAACCCACGACAACCAGAATCACAATCTGGGACTCTACCAACTGAGCTACAGCCACCGTAGAAGCCAAAATTATAGCGCCGATCTGGGCCTCATTGGCCCAGGACCTGGGTCTCGTCTTATTTGACCAGGATTTCCGCCTCATAGCGCTGACGCAACGCGGCCAGGTAGGCGCGCGCAGCCCCCTCGCCCCACAGGCGGGCGAGTTCTTGCCGCTCGTTGCGTTGCTGCAACGCGTCCGGGGTATCGCGCGCCGGGCCGCGCCGCACGCGCATCACCGCAGCGCCCTCCGGCCCCAGATCGACCAGCACCCAGGCCGGGGCGTCGCCATCGAGCCGCGCACTCAGCGCGGCCCGCACGGCGGCGGGCGGCAAGCCCTGCGCCGCCTGACGGGACACGAGCACCGGCGCCCGCAGTCCGCTGGCCGCATTCGGCTGCGCCGGCCATTGCGCATGCGCCTGCCGTGCGGCCTCCAGCGCCGCGGCACGCGCGCGCTCCTGCACGATGCGCTGGCGCACCTGGGCCGCCACGGCCTCGAAGGGCTGGCGCTGCGCCGGCCGGTGCTCGACCACGCGCACCGACACCAGACGGTTGCCGCCGAGCTCGATCGCGGGGCTGTTGCGCTTTTGACCCAAGGCCTCCTCGTTGAACACCGCACGCAGCACGGCCGGCTCGCGCAGCACGGCGTCTGCCTCCCCCACCGGCCCCGTGCGCTCGACGGTCGCCTGCCGCACAGGTACGCCCAGCTCGCGCGCCACCGGCTCCAGGGAGTCCGCCTGCTCGTACACCAGATTGCTGAAGCGCTCGGCGCTTTCCGCAAACTGCCGCTGCGCGAGCTGGCGGCGCAGCTCGGCTTCGATGCGTGGGCGCGCCTTCTCGAACGGCTCGGGCGCGGGCCGTCGCACATCGATCAACTGGATGATGTGCAGACCGAAGTCGGTCTCGACGATGTCCGAGATTTGCCCCTTCTGCAGCGCGAAGACGGCGTCCTCGAAGGGTTTGACCATTGCCCCGCGCCCAAACCAGTCCAAATCGCCCCCTTTGGCTGCAGAACCCGGGTCTTGCGAGCGGGCACGCGCCAGCTCGGCAAAGCGGCTCGGGTCGCGGCGCAGCTCGGCCAGCAGTTGCTGCGCCTCAGCGCGCACCCGCGTCTTGTCCGCCTCCGACGCCTTGGGGTCGAGCTGCAGCAGGATGTGCGCGGCGCGCCGTTGCTCGGCGCGCGTGGTATCGGCCACATTTTGCTGGTAATAGGCGCGCAGATCGTCTTCGGTGACGGCAACGCGCGCGGCCACCGCTTCCAGATCGAGCACCACGTACTCGATGCGCGCCTGCTCGGGGGTGCGAAAGTCGTCGGCGTGCTGCTGATAAAACGTCTGTAGCTCGTCATCCGTCACACGCACGGCGGCTGCAAAATCCGCCGGCCGGAACGTCGCCAGCGCTACCTCGCGCCGCTCGAAAAAGGCCTGCGTCGCCCAGTCGGCCAGCGCCCTGGGCATGAAGGCGCTGTCGCGCACGATGCGGGTGACGCTGTCGCGCGCGAGCTCGGCGCGCACGCTGGCCTCGAACTGCTCGGCCGTCAGGCCTTGCGACCGCAACAGGTCTTGGTAGCGCTGCACGTCCAGGCTGCCGTCGGGCTTGCGCAGTTGCGCGATGGTGGGGTCGCGCAACAATTCGGCCGCCAGCCGGCGATCGGTGGTCACCAGCCGCATGTCCTGCGCCGCGCGGGCCAGCACGCGCTCATCGAGCAAGCGCTGCAGCGTCGCACGTCGGCTGTCGTCGCCCTCCAACAAGGCGCGATCCAGCCCCGGCATGGCGGCACTGAGCCGCTCGACTTCGCGCCGGTGGGCTGCGTCCCATTCGGTGCGGGTGATGCGCTCGCTGCCGACGCGCGCCACGGGTTCGGAGGCGTCCCGAAAACGGGTGTACCCCTCGATGCCGAAGAAGACGAACGAAGGGATGATCAACAACATGAGCAGCGCCATCAGCACTTTCATGTTGTTGCGGAAAACGTCGAACATGGCCTGCGCTCGGGGGTTGGGTGGTGGGTGCTGACGGGTTCGAACCGCCGACATTCGCCTTGTAAGGGCGACGCTCTACCAACTGAGCTAAGCACCCGTTGCATCGCGGGCCGGTCACTGCACACCGGCCGCGGCAGCAGTCATCCGTTCACGGCGTCCTTGAGCGCCTTGCCCGGACGGAATTTCGGCATTTTAGCCGCAGCGATCTCGACCGTCTCGCCCGTCTTCGGATTGCGCCCCTTGCGCGCAGCGCGTTCGTCCACCACGAACGAGCCAAATCCAACCAGGGTCACATCGCCACCCTGGGCCAGCGCCGTCGTGACGGCAGAGGTGAAGGCATCCAACGCCCGCGCGGCTTGCTGGCGCGTCAGGTCAGCTTTTTCGGCGATGTGGTCGATCAGTTGTGCTTTGTTCATGCGGGGTTGCTCCTGCAGACGGCGCGGACCGTGGCGCCGCAAAAAGCCGCGTATTCTACCCACGGCACGCGCATCGAGCGCACGCATCAAACGCCACTGCGCAATGCCTCCTCGATGGCCCGCCCGACATCCTGCGTGCGGGCGCTGCCACCGATGTCCGGGGTGCGCGGCCCACCGCTGCCCGGGTCGAGCACCGCCTCGATGGCGCGCACGATGGCATCGTGTGCGTCGCGGTAGCCCAGAAAATCCAGCATCAGCGCGCCGGACCAAATCTGGCCGATCGGGTTGGCGATGCCGCGGCCCGCGATGTCGGGTGCCGAGCCGTGCACGGGCTCGAACAGCGAGGGGAAGCGCCGCTCGGGGTTCAGGTTGGCCGACGGGGCGATGCCGATGGTGCCGGTACACGCCGGCCCCAAATCGCTGAGGATGTCGCCGAACAGGTTGCTCGCCACCACCACGTCGAAATGCTCAGGCCGCTGCACGAAGTGCGCCGTCAGGATGTCGATGTGAAACTGATCGACCGTCACGTCCGGATACTCCGCGGCGATCGCGCGTACCCGCTCGTCCCAGTACGGCATGGTGATGGCGATGCCGTTGGACTTGGTGGCGCTGGTCAGGCGTTTGCGCGGGCGGCGGCGCGCTTGCTCGAACGCGTAGCGCAGCACACGGTCGACGCCGTGGCGGGTCATGACCGTCTCTTGCAACACGATCTCACGTTCGGTGCCCTCGAACATGCGCCCGCCAATGCTGGAGTATTCGCCCTCGGTGTTTTCGCGCACGATCAACATGTCGATCTCACCCGGCGCGCGCGCACTACCGTCGCGCCGCACCAGAGGTGACCGTATGCCCGGCATCAGCCGCGCTGGGCGCAGGTTGACGTACTGGTCGAAGGTGCGCCGAAACTGCAGCAGCGAGCCCCATAGCGATACGTGGTCCGGGATCTTTTCGGGCCAGCCGACGGCGCCGAAGAAGATCGCGTCGTGTCCGCCGATGCGCTCCTGCCAATCGTTGGGCAGCATCTGTCCGTGGCGCTCGTAGTAGGGCCAACAGGCAAAGTCGAAGTGATCGAACACCAGCGCGATGCCGAAGCGCTCGGCCGCGGCCTGCAGCACGCGCAGCCCTTCGGGCATGACTTCGACGCCAATGCCGTCTCCGGCGATGACGGCGATGCGATGGGGTGCAGACATGGGCATGGGCCCCTCCAGATCGAACGCTCAGGATCCCCGGCTGGCGCGCACCACCAGTGCTACGCCGGCAGCGGTCAGCGCCGTGCCGATCAGCGTGGTCAGCGTGACCGGCTCACCAAACAACAGCCAGGCCAAAGCCGCAGTGCACGGTGGCACCAGGTACATCAAGCTGGAGACGGACGCCGCCGCGCCGCGCTGGATCAGCAGGTACAGCAGCGAGCTGCCCCCCAACGTCAGCCCCAGCACCGACCACGCCATGGCACCGACAGACTCGGCATTCCAGCGCATCGGCTCGGCCTCGGCCCACGCCAGCGGCAGCGTGACCAGCAGTGCCGCCGCCAGCTGCACCGTATTGGCGGTGCGCACGTCGCAGGGCGCCAAAAAGCGCTTTTGGTACAACGTGCCGCTGGTGATCGCGAGCAACGCGCCAATGGCGTACGCCAGATTTTCCGCGTTGGCAGTATCACCGGGCGACCCAGCCCCCAGCTTGTGCCACACCACCAGCACCAGCCCCACGAAGCCCAACGCCAGCCCCAGCCAATGACGCGCCGAAACGCGCCCGCCGGTGCCGGCCAACCACAACGCCGTCAGCACCGGCTGCAGACCCACGATCAGGGCCGACAGGCCTGCCCCCATTCCCGCCTTGACCGCCGCCCATACGCCGCCCAAATAGCCCGCGTGCATCAGCACCCCAGTCACGGCCAGATGCCCCCACTGCACCGCGCCGCGCGGCCATGGGACCCGCGCCAGCGCGATCCAGACGCCAAAACACGCGATCGACAAGGCATACCGCCAGACCAGAAACGTCATTGGCGGCGCATGCGGCATGCCGTAGCGCGCCACGATGAAGCCCGTGCTCCAAATGAGCACGAACACCGCCGGCATGGCGCGGATCCAGGGGGAGTCGGCGGCGGTCATGGTCAGCCGGGGCGCGGGGCTTCAGCGGGTACGGGCCCGGATCTCGGGAATGGCTTTGCTCAGGTAGTACACCATCGACCATACGGTCAGCACGGCCGCGGCCCAGATCAGCACCGTCCCCCACCAGCGCGTGTCCACCCCCAGCACCACGCCGTCATAGAGCAGAAACGGGATGGCCACCATCTGCGTGGCCGTCTTGGCCTTGCCCACCATGTGCACCGCCACGCTGCGCACCGCGCCGATTTGCGCCATCCATTCGCGCAGGGCCGAGATGGCGATTTCGCGCCCGATGATGATGAGCGCCACGAACACGTGCACGCGCCCCAGATGCACCAGCTCGAGCACACAGGCACAGACCAAAAACTTGTCGGCTACCGGGTCCAGAAAGGCGCCGAACGCCGACGTTTGGTTGAGCCGCCGCGCCAAGTAACCGTCGGCCCAGTCGGTCAGGGCAAACACGATGAACAGCCCCGTGGCCAGCAGGTTCTGCGTCACGGGCAACAGCCCCGGCCAGTGAAACACCGCCACGATGAGCGGAATGGCCGCGATGCGCGCCCAGGTCAGCAGGGTGGGCAGGTTGAAAAACATGGACTCGGATTATGCGGGTTTATCCGTGCAGTGCGCGGTAGATGGTCTGCGCCAGCTCCAGCGAAATGCCTTCGACGCTGGCCAGGTCCTCGACACTGGCCGCGGCCACCCCGCGCACGCCGCCAAAGCGCGCCAGCAGCCGCGCGCGCCGCTTGGGGCCGACGCCCGGAATATCCTCCAGCCGGCTGCCGCCGGTGCGCGTGCGGGCCCGGCGCGCGCGCATACCGGTGATCGCGAACCGGTGCGCTTCGTCCCGAATCTGGGCCACCAGCATCAGTGCCGCCGAATCGGGGGGGAGCGTGATTTTGTCGCGCCCATCGGCGAAAACGAGTTCCTCCCGCCCCACCTTGCGTCCCTCGCCCTTTTCCACGCCAACCAGGCGCGCCGGGTCCAGCCCCAGCGCCACGAACACCTCGCGCGCCACGCCCACCTGGCCCACGCCACCATCGATGAGCACGATATCGGGCAGCCGCGCCTCGCCGCGCACGCGCGCTGGCTCGGCGCCCAATGCGCCATCGCCGCCGGTATCCGCCAACGCGGCGGCCAGCTTGCCGTAGCGGCGCTGCAGCACCTGGCGCATGGCCGCGTAGTCGTCACCCGGGGTGATGCCCTCGATCGCGTAGCGCCGGTACTGCGCGGGCTGCATCTGGTGCCCCTCGAACACCACGCACGACGCCATGGTCGCCTCGCCCGCGGTGTGCGAGATGTCGAAGCACTCGATGCGCAGCGCGGCCAGCGCTTCGGGCGGGTCGGTGGGCAGCCCCAGCGCCTCGGCCAGCGCACGCGTGCGCGCCTGCTGCGACCCCTCCTCGGCCAGCAGCCGGGCCAATTGCAAGTCGGCGTTTTGCTGCGCCATCTCCAGCCACTGCCGGCGCTGCTCGCGCGGGTGCCACACCCCGCGCACGCGCACGCCGCTTTGCTCCGACAGCGCGGCCAGCAGCGCCTCGTCCACCGGCGCGCCCAACACCAGCACGGGGGGTGGCGGCACCTGTGTGTAGTGCTGGGCGATGAAGGCTTCCAGCACCCGCTGCTCCACCGATGCGCACTGCTCCGGGTCGGCCAGAGCCGCGCCATCCTCTACGTGGGTGGGAAACGAAGGGCGGTCGCCCAAGTGGCGGCCGCCGCGCACCATGGCCAGGTTGACACAGGCGCGCCCACCCTGCACCCGCACCGCCAGGATGTCCACATCCTGGTCGTCGTGGCTTTCCATCGCCTGCTGGTGCAGCACCCGCGACAGCGCCGTGATCTGGTTGCGCACCTCGGCCGCCTGCTCGAATGCCAGCCGCTCGGCGTGCGCGAACATGCGCGCCTCCAACTCGGCCAGCACCGTCTGGCTCTCGCCGTTGAGGAAGGCGCTGGCCGCGCGCACGTCGGCGGCGTACTCGGCCGGACTGATCAAACCCACGCACGGGCCGCTGCAGCGTTTGATCTGATACAGCAGGCACGGCCGTGTGCGGTGCGCAAACACCGTGTCCTCACAAGTGCGCAGCCGAAAGACCTTCTGCAGCAGCGCGATGGTTTCCTTCACCGCCCAAGCGCTCGGGTAGGGGCCGAAGTACTGGTGCCGTCGATCCACCGCCCCCCGGTAGTACGACATGCGCGGATAATGGTCAGGGTTGGGCACTCCCGGCACTCGTCCCGCCTGCGGCGCCTCCGGCACCCAGGTGCTCGCGCTCAGCCGCAGATAGGGGTAGCTCTTGTCGTCGCGAAACAGAATGTTGTAGCGCGGCTGCTGCGTCTTGATGAGGTTGTTTTCCAGCAGCAGCGCCTCGGCTTCGGAGCGCACCACCGTCGTCTCCAGACGCGCGATCTGGCTGACCATATGCCCGATGCGGGTGCCGTCGTGCGTTTTCTGAAAATAACTGCTGACCCGCTTTTTCAGGTCGCGCGCCTTGCCCACGTACAGCAGGTTACCCGCCGCGTCGTAGTAGCGGTAAACCCCAGGCAGCGACGGCAACGCCGCCACTGCCCGCAACAATGCATCCGAATGCTGCCCTGACATGTCCGATCTCGATGCTGACACCGCCGCCGATTGTGCGCTCACCTGGGACGTGTTTTGCCACGTCATCGACAACTGGGGCGACGTCGGCGTGTGCTGGCGCCTGTGCCGACAACTCGCGGCTGCGGGCCAGCGCGTGCGCCTGTGGATCGACGACGCCAGCGCCCTGGACTGGATGGCACCCGGTGCGCGCACGGGCGGCGTGGCGGGCGTGACCGTGCACGCATGGCCGGCGGCGCACGCGGCAAGCCAACCACCCGCTGCACCACCGGGCGTACCGCCAGGCGACGTGCTGATCGAGGCCTTTGGCTGCCACGTACCCGACGAATGGGTCGCGGCCCTGCTGCCCCCGCTGGCCCGCGATGGCCAACCCAGCGTCTGGCTCAACCTGGAATACCTCAGCGCCGAGCCGTGGGTCGCGCGCAGCCATGGACTGCCCTCGCCCGTTTGTCATGGCCCGCTGGCGAGCCGAACCAAGTGGTTTTTCTTCCCCGGTTTCACACCCGTCACGGGCGGGCTGCTGCGCGAGGCCGACCTGATGGCGCGCCAACGGGCGTTCGACGCGGCGGCCTGGCGCGCCCACACCTGCCGCCAGAGCAGCGCCCCCTGCGGGCCGTGGGTAAGCTTGTTTTGCTACGAGCCAGCCGCCCTGCCGCGGCTGGTAGCACAGCCGGCGCTGACACACGCACAGTGGCTGGTGGCCGCGGGCCGCAGCGCCGCGGCGTGGCAGGCGTTGGCCCCTGCGCTGCCTGCGGGGGCGCGAATGCGCGTGCTGGAGAGCGTGCCACAACCGGCGTTCGATGAGCGCCTGTGGGCCTGCGACCTCAATCTGGTGCGCGGTGAAGATTCGCTCGTGCGGGCGCTGTGGGCGGGCCAGCCCTTTTTGTGGCAACTCTACCCCCAGGACGACGGCGCCCACCACGCCAAGCTGGACGCTTTTCTGGACTGGCTGGACGCGCCCGACGACTGGAGCGCGTGGATGCGCGCGTGGAACGGCGTGCCCGGCGTTGAACCGCCGCCGTTGACCACCAACACGCTGCGGTGCTGGCGCGACGTCGCGCACAGCGCCCGCGCGCGCTTGCTGGCGCAGGATGACCTGTTGACCCGGCTGCTGGCCTTCGTGCGGGCCAAGCGCAAAACGGGCGGCGCCCCAACCGTCACCTCGGCAGGGTAAAATGTTAGGTGTCAGGTCCCGGACGATTGCATTGATCCGCGACGTC
>NZ_CALIND010000077.1:0-3963 GCF_938045175.1 uncultured Tepidimonas sp. | reverse complement strand
GCGTCGAGATGCCGCCAGTCGATATCGGGCAAGTGGGTTTGGGGGGGCAGGGCTGCGGTCATGGTTGGATCGGGCTCAAGGAGGTCGAGCGGGAAGGGGTGTTGGCCGTGGGGACGTGCAGGCCACACTCGCGGCGGGTGTCGTCTTCCCACCACCAACGGCCGGCGCGGAAGTCTTCGCCCACGGCGATGGGGCGCGTGCACGGCGCACAGCCAATGCTGGGCATGAATGCGTCGTGCAGCGGGTTGTAGGGCACGCCATGGGTGGCGATGTGGTGCCAGACGTCGGCCCATTGCCAGTCTGCCAACGGGTTGTATTTCACACGGCCGGCCTCGTCCGGGGCGCGCAGGGGCACGTCGGCGCGGTGGGCGGATTGCGCGCGCCGCAGGCCGGTGACCCAGGCGCTGCGCCCGGCCAGCAGCCGTTGCAAGGGCTCGACCTTGCGCAACCCGCAGCAGGTGTGGCGCAGGGCGACGCTGTCGTACATCGGCCACGGTCCGTGCTGGCGCTCGAAGTCCGCCACCTTCGCTGGCTCGGGGCCGAAGACGGCGATGCGTATGCCCCAGTGCGCCTCAGCGCGGGCGCGCAACGCCAGCGTCTCGGGGTGCAGGCGGCCGGTGTCGATCATCGCGACATCGATCGCGATGCCGTGCCGCGCGATGAGGTCGGTCAGCACCATGTCCTCGGCGCCCAGGCTGGTGGCCTGCACGATACGCCCCGGGTGGTCGGCTGCCGCCTCGCGCAGGCGCTGTACGGTCGCTTCTACCAACGCCGGATACTCGGCGCGGGCGCGGGCGTACAGGCTGATGGCCCGCCCAGGCAGCGGTGGCTCGATGACGATTTCCGGGATACGCCGCTCAGCCATGGGCCAGCTCCGACTGGGGATGCCGCACATCGGGCTGATAAAACGCGTCGAACCAGGCGAGCGCGCGCTGGGCGGCCTCGGGCGGCAAGCCAGGGCGTAGCTGTAGCGAGCAAAAACCGCAGCGCCACAGCAGCAAGGCCTGGTCGGGCGTGACGTCGCCGGTGGCGCGCAGCGTTCCACGGTAGCCCCAGCGCGCACGCAGCAGGCGGGCCTGGGTGTAGGCGCGCCCATCGGTCCACTTCGGAAAGTGCAGCGCGATCAGATCCAACCGCGGCAGATCGGGCACCAGCACGTCCACGGGCTGGTCGTTGGGCCAGCGCACGCCCACGGGCAGCTCCGCGGGCCAGTGCTGGCGCACTGCCAGCCATTGCTCGCCGCTGAGCAGCAACCCAGGTTGCGGGGCCGGGGCTGTCTCGCTTGGGTCTGCTACGCGCCACGGGTCGTGTGCAGGGTCGACGATGTGCAATCGGGCGTCGGTGGGCATGATCAAGCCTCCACGGATTCGATGGCAGTGCTGCGGCGCACCGCGTCAGTCGCCGCGCGAAATGGCGCGAGCCCCACGCGTTGCAAGGTGTCGATGAAGCGCTCGCCGGGCTGTCGCGCCTCCAGGTAGGTGTCGAGCACCGCCTGCAGCGCGTCGCCGATCTCGTCCGCAGCGAACGCAGGCCCCACCACACGGCCCGGGCGCGCCGGCCCGTGGGCGGTCTGGCCATCCGAGCCGCCCAGCGTGAGCTGGTACCACTCGCTGCCGTCCTTGTCCACGCCCAGCACGCCGATATGCCCGCTGTGGTGGTGCCCGCACGAGTTCATGCAGCCGCTGACATGCAGCGCCAGATCGCCCAATGCCTCCAGTTCTTCCGGGTCCTGGTAGCGCTGCAGCACCTGCAGCGCCAGTGGCGTGGTGCGCGCGTTGGCCAGTGCGCACAGGTCACCGCCAGGGCAGGCGATCAGGTCTGCCAGAGTGCCGCGGTTGGGCGACGCCATGCCGGCCGCGCGTGCGGCCTGCCACAGCGCAGGTAGGTCGACTTCCCGCACCCAGGGCAGCAGCAGGTTTTGCTCGTGTGTCACGCGCGCTTCGCCCGCGCTGAAGCGTTCGGCCAGGTCGGCTGCGGCGTCCAGTTGCGCGTCCGTCACGTCGCCGGGGGCTTGCCCCGGGCGCTTGAGCGACAGCGTCACTGCCACCACGCCGGGCCAGCGGGTGGCCTGCACCTGACGATCGCGCCAGCGCCGCCAGGCCGTATCGGTCGGGGGAGGCGTCGCGTCCGTGTGCGCGGCAGTCGCCAACCACTCGCGGGGCGGCTCGAACATCGCTTGTACGCGCGCCAGTGCGGCGTCGGACAGGCGCAGCGCCGCCCCCAGCGTGTCGTCGCGCTGCAGGGCCTCGAACTCGGCCTGTACCGCATCGATGAACGCCTGCCCTTGTGCCTTGACCAGGATTTTGATGCGCGCTTTGTACAGGTTGTCGCGCCGGCCGTAGGCGTTGTAGACGCGCACGATGGCTTCCAGGTAGCGCACGATCTCGGACCACGGCACGAAGTCGGCGATGACCGGGCCGATCATCGGCGTTCGGCCCATGCCGCCGCCTACGCGCACGCGAAAACCCACCTGCCCCTGCGCATTGCGGTGCAGCTGCAAGCCGATGTCGTGCCACGCGATCGCGGCGCGGTCGTTGGGCGCCCCGGTGACGGCGATCTTGAACTTGCGCGGCAAAAACGCGAACTCCGGGTGCAACGTGCTCCACTGGCGCAGCAGCTCGCAGTAGGGGCGCGGATCCACTTCCTCGTCGGGGGCGATCCCGGCCAGCGCGTCGGTGGTGATGTTGCGGATGCAGTTGCCGCTGGTCTGGATGCCGTGCAAGTCGGCCTCGGCCAGCGCGTCCATCACGTCGGCGGCACGCGCCAGCGGGATCCAGTTGAACTGGATGTTTTGCCGCGTGGTGAAATGGCCCACACCGCCCTGCCCGGCAAACGGGCCCGTCGTCACGCGGTCGAACTCCCGCGCCACGCGCGCCAGTGTGCGCAGCTGGCGGCTGCTGACCTCGCCATAGGGAATGGCCACGCGCAGCATGGGGGCGTGGCGTTGGATGTACCAGCCGTTTTGCAGCCGCAGGGGGCGGAAATCGTCGTCGCTGAGCTCGCCGCGCAGGTGGCGTTCGAGCTGGTCCCGAAACTGCGCGGCACGCTGGCGGATGAAGTGGCGGTCGAAGTCGCTGTAGCGGTACATGAACGGGCATCACGGGTTCGTCGATGCCATCATTCTGCCGCGGGGTTATGAAAGAACAAACGAAAACATCGTTTTATGTCTATAACCCGAGCGCATATAGCGCAGGGTCGCCAGCGCGGTCCCGTGGGTGGATCAGCATCGTAATGGAGTGCGTTGGTCGTGAAGGCTGCCTGATCGAGCCCTTCGGTATACGTCAGCACTTTCGTGGCGAAGCAGATCATGTCATCCAAGTAAAAGTGCCAGGATCGCTCAGACATCGATCGCCTCGTCCTCGATGAAGGGTTTGAGCTCCGGGCGCAGCGCCTTGTCCGTCACCAGATCCACTGCGCACCCGAGCAGGTCTTCCAAAAAAAACTGCACGCCGAAAAACCGTTGAGCCGTCGCTGGCCCATCGAACGAGACGAGCACATCCACGTCACTGTCTGTCCGAGCGCTGTCGCGCGCCGTCGAGCCAAACAGTGTCAGTCGCGTCACCCCGAAGCGTCGCTGGAGTTCGGGTTTGGCTTGCGCCAGCAGTCGGGTTACCGTTTCGCGCCTCATACCGGATGTTCCTTGACGCCCCATACGCCTGCCGGCGGTGGGATCGCCCCATCATGGTGCGTCTGGCTGAGTGTGCCATGGCCCAAGGCAATCTCTGCCATCGCCTGCACCAGCAGCGGGTGCTCGCCCACGGCCGCAGCCAAGTGCCATTGCACCTGGGGGTGGTGGGTATGCAGTTCGGCCAGCAGGCGCGGCACGTCCTTGCGCACGTGGCCACCGGCGCCCAGAAAGGCGGGCAGGATGGTGACGTGCCGACAACCGGCGGCGGCCATTTGCGCGCCCGCGCCCAGCAGGTCGGGCGCCATGAACTCCAGGTAGGCCAGGGTCACCGCCCA
>NZ_CALIND010000076.1:0-26860 GCF_938045175.1 uncultured Tepidimonas sp. | reverse complement strand
GCTGACCATTGCCTACTTCGACAAACTTGGCGTTCCCCGTCTCTCATGACCTCAACTTCTCGAACCGCCCGGTGCGGACCCGCATGCCGGGTGGTGTGGGAGGGGCCCGGTCAGGTATCCTGACCGCCCCTATCTCGATTGGGGTGCTCGCGCTCGAGGGTGGCGGCGTGTCGTCAGTCGGCCGTAGCGCGGCGGCGCACCTCTGCCAGATACGCGTGTCCGTCGGGCGCTCGCCCTTTCTGTTGGCTCTCCCACAGCATGCGGCCCAGGCACTCCATCACCTCGTGGTGAGCGGCATGCAGCGAGCCGCGGCGCGCGGCCAGCAGTTCGACCGCCTGCCGGATGCCCGGCGGCTGGTCGATCGAGCATTGCTCGCTGATGCTCAGGTGCATCGACAGGTGCAAAAACGGGTTGTCGCGCGCGGGGTCGGCCTCGGCCATCGAGCGCAGGGCGCCTTCCAGGTCACCCAACTCGGCGTGGTACTCGGGGTGGCGCAGCATCCACTCGTAGGCGAGCGTCTCGATCGGCTCGAGCGGCTGGCCCGCGCGGCCTTTGGCAAAGGCACCGCAAAAAAAACGGCGCACGTCGGCTTGCGATGGCGTGAACATCCCGCGATTGTCGCTCGTCATCGGCTACCATGTGGCGTCATTCCATGGACGGCATGGAGAGGACCCGCATGCCCGTGCTTGCCATTGCCAACCCCAAAGGCGGCGTCGGAAAGACGACGCTGGCCACCCACATTGCCGGGTATTGGGCCCGTTGTGGCCGCCGGGTGATGCTGGGCGACGTGGACCGCCAGCAGAGCTGTGCGCGCTGGCTCGCGCTGCGGCCGGCGGCGGCGCGCCACATTGCCGGGTGGGATGCGAGTGCGGGGGGGACGCTCAAGCCCCCGCGCGGCACGACGCACGTGGTGCTCGACACGCCTGCGGGCCTGCACGGTCAACGCCTGCGCGAGGTGCTGCGCCGCGCCGACACCCTGTTGGTGCCGCTGCAGCCCGGGGTGTTCGACATGTTTGCCACGCACGATTTTTTGCAAGTGGTGCGCGAGCGTGCCCGCGATGGTTTGCGGGTGGCGGTGGTGGGCATGCGCGTGGACGAGCGCACGCGCTCGGCGCAGCAGCTGCGGGCCTATCTGGACGGGTTGGGGGTGCCGGTGGCGGGTTTCGTGCGCGAGGCGCAGGTGTATCGCCACTTGTCGGCGCAGGGCCTGACGCTGTTCGACGTGCGCCCGCCGCAGGTCGAGCGCGAGCTGGCGCAGTGGCAGCCGCTGCTGGACTGGGTGGACGCGCGTTAGGTGGTGTCGGTGCACGCGCGTGTCGCGCGTACGTCACGGGGGCGTCGCGCGAAGCGGCTACAGTGGCGGGCATGAAAGTCTTCGAATCCCTCGACGCGCTGCAAGCGGCCGTCGGCACCGAAGTGGCGGTCACCGACTGGCTGCCCATGACCCAGGAACGCGTCAACCGATTTGCCGACGCAACGGACGATCACCAGTGGATCCACGTCGATACCGATCGCGCCGCAAACGGGCCATTCGGCGGCACCATCGCGCACGGCTTTTTGACGCTGTCGTTGCTGCCCCGATGGATGGCGGAGGCGGTGGACGTGCGTGGGGTGCGCCTGGTGATCAACTACGGCGTCAACCGCGTGCGCTTTCCGGCCCCGGTGCGGGCGGGGGCGCGTGTGCGCGCGCGCCTGCAGTTGCAGTCGTTCGAGCCGTTGACGTCTGGCGGGGCGCACCTGTGCTGGTTGGCCACGGTCGAGATCGAGGGGCAGCCCAAGCCCGCCTGCGTGGCCGAGCTGCTGTTGCGCTACGTCGTTTGAGCGCTGGCGGCACCGCCCGTGGGTGCAGGCGGGGCCGCGCCGGCAAACCCCAGCTGCCGCCAGGCCTCGTACGCGACCACGGCCACCGCGTTGGACAGATTCAGGCTGCGCTGCCCCGGCCGCATGGGCAGGCGCAGGCGCCGTTCGGGCGCAAAAGTCTCCAGCACCGCCGGTGGCAATCCGCTCGACTCGGCCCCGAACACCAGCCAGTCACCCGCCGCGAATGCCACCTCGTGGGGCGTGCGCGTGCCGCGTGTGGTGAGGGCGAAGCAGCGCTGCGGGTCGGGACGTTCGGCGGCGACGAACGCGTCCCACGAGGCGTGACGGCGCACGTCGGCATACTCGTGATAGTCCAGCCCCGCGCGCCGCAGCAGCCGGTCGTCCATCGAAAAGCCGAGTGGCTCGATGAGGTGCAGCGCGCAGCCGGTATTTGCGCACAGGCGGATCACGTTGCCGGTGTTGGGCGGGATCTCGGGCGCGACCAGAACGATGCGAAACATGGGGCGCGCATTATTCCACGCGGGGTGGGGTGCGGGCGACGACGAGGGCGCTGACGCGGGTGGCGCCCGCGCCGAGCAGCGCGAGCGTGGCCGCGCGCAGCGTGGCGCCGGTGGTCATGACGTCATCGACCACCAACACACGCCGCCCGGCGAGGGCGGCGCGCGCGTGCGGCGCGACCGTGAACAGCCGGCAGACCTGGGCGAGCCGCTCCTGTCGGCCCAGGTGGTGCAGGATCGGGGCATCGGCCGCGCGCTCCAGCGCCGTCGGCAGCGCGCGCGGGGTGGTGGTCAGCCGGGCCAGCGCCCGCATCAGGGCCCAAGCCTGGTTGTAGCCCCGCTCGGCCAGCCGCTGCGGCGTCAGTGCCACGGGCAGCCAGAGGTCGGCGTCGGCCAGCAGCGCGGGCAGCGCCGGGTCGTCGAGCCACAACTGGGCCAAAGGGCGCGCCAAACCCGGGCGCGTGCCGGACTTGAGTGTCAGGATCCACGCATCCCACGGGTAGCCGTAGTCCACGCGCGCGAGCACCCGCGTCCACGGCGGGGGCGAGCGCTCGCAGTCCGCGCAGCGCGTCAGCCCTGGCGCCAGTGGCAACGCGCAGCCCGGGCAGCGGGGCAGCACGGGGGCCAGATCGTGCTGGCAGTCGGGGCACAACGGCCCGTCGGGCCAGCGGCCACAGACTTCACACACGGCCGGGCACAGCGCGTCCCAGGCGCGCCTCCAGCGGTGGTGGATCGAGTGCGGCATGACCGGCCTCCCCGTGCGGACTTCGCGTCGTCGTGCGCCCGCCACTATACTGCGGCGCCCATGGCCGCTGTTCCATCCCCCTCTGACGACGCCGAGCGCGTGCCGGGACTCGATCCGGTGGCGCTGGCGCGCTGGCACGCGCGCACGCCCACGAACAGTCCGTGGCTGCACGAGACGGTGGGCGCGCGCATGGTGCAGCGGTTGTCGTGGATCAAGGCGCAGCCGCGTGCGTGGATCCACTGGTCGCCCCTGCTGGGTGGCGAGCAAGCGCACCAAGCGGTGGTGCAGCACTCCCCGCAGGCCCCGGTGTGGCTGGCCGGCGAGGGGGCTGCGGCGGCCTGGCAGCGCTGGCAGCCTGCGCCCCCGCGTTGGTGGCAACGCTGGGGTCGGCGTGCCGACCGCGACGCAGCGGCGTCCCCCTGGGGCGCGCTGGCCGGCGTGCTGGCGCCGGGCGATTTTCCGAGCGCGCCGGTGGACATGGTGTGGGCGAATATGGCCCTGCACACCCAGGTCGCGCCGCGGGCGCGGCTGCGCCAGTGGCGCGACTGGCTGGCGGTGGATGGGTTTTTGATGGTCTCGGGGCTGGGGCCCGATACCTTGCGGGAATTGCGCGCCGTGCATGCCGCCCACGGCTGGCCCGACCCGGCGCCCGCCTTCGTCGATATGCACGATTGGGGCGACCTACTCGTCGAGACCGGCTTTGCCGAGCCGGTGATGGACATGGAGCGACTGACGCTGACCTACCCAAGCGCCGAGCGGCTGCTGGCCGATTTGCGCGCGTCGGGGCGCAACTGGCGTGTCGATCGCTTTCCCGGCCTGCGCGGCCGCGGCTGGTATGCGCGCTGGCTGCAGGCGGTGGAGCGGGGGTTGCCCCGCACCGCCGAGGGCCACCTGTGCCTGACGATCGAGGTGGTCTATGGCCACGCGTGGCGACCGGCGCCGCGTGCCTTGGTCCGGGGGACGACGGCAGTCCCCCTCGAGCAGCTGCGGGCGATGCTGCAGCGCAGTGCTGGGGCTGGGCGTGACCCCGCCGGTGGCAGGGGCTGAAACCCCACTACAATTGACATAGATCAAATCGATCGGCGCAACGCGCCGGCGGATGGCTCTGGTATTTGGCCTGCGGGCCTCGAGGGCGATGGTGGCACCTGAGATGGCGGATGCGTCGCGCACAGGCGTGCTGCGGCTGGCCCGGGTGGATGCCGATGGCATCCGCTGGCAGCTGGCGCGCAATTGCGCGCTCACGCCGGCGCAGTGTGGCTGGGCGTTCGCACTGGCCGCTGCAGCGGCGATGGGGGTGTCGGGTTTCTTTTGGTTGCTGGGGGCCCAGCTCGTGCTGCCGTTTGCGCTGCTCGAGACGCTGGCGCTGGGAGCGGGATTCCTGTGGTACGCGCGCCATGCGACGGACCGCGAAACCCTGGTGCTCGACGCCGAGCGGTTGATGGTCGAGATCGAGGAGGCCGGTGCCGTGCAGCGACGTGAGTTGGCGCGGCAGTGGCTGAAGGTGGAGGAAGCGCACGGTAGCGGGCTGATCGGCCTGCGCTCGGGTGGGCGACAGGTCTGGGTGGGGCGCCATGCGCGCCCGGAGCAGCGGCGGCAGTTGGCGCGCGAGCTGCGCTGGGCGCTGCGAGTCGTGATGGCCATGGGGGCACCGGGGGCGTCACCGAAACCATGAGCCGCACTCGGGTTCGGGATTGTCCGGAGCCCGCATGAGGAACAAGTTTGGTGTAATTCGTGTTGACATAAATCAACGCTTATATTCGAGGCAAACGACGTGAGCATGATGAAGCAATCCAGTCAAGTGCGGCGCGGCCATGGGGCCCGCGTCTGGACGGGCGCCAAAGACGCGGCGGGCGCGGCCCTGCTGGGTTTGTCCGTATGGGTCTCGAATGCCGCCCACGCTGCGGTCAATGACCTGCCCGGTGGCCCAGCGGTCAACCAGCTCAACTTCCATCCCCCCGTCACCCGCATCGCCGAAGAACAGCACTGGCTGCACTGGTTCATGCTGGCGATCTGTGCCACCATCTTTGTGGTGGTGTTCGGCATCATGTTCTACTCGATCGCCAAGCACCGCAAGGCGGCGGGCCACCAGGCGCAAGAGCTGCCCGAACCGTTGTGGGTCGAGCTGGGCTGGACCATCGTGCCCCTGCTCATCGTCATCGGCATGGCCTTACCGGCCACGAAGGTGCTGGTCGCGCAGAAAGACACCACCAACAGTGACTTGACGATCAAAGCCGTGGGCATGCAATGGAAGTGGGGCTACGAGTACCTCAAGGGCGAGGGCGAGGGCATTCAATTCCTGTCCACACTGGACCCTCAGCACCGCCTGTGGGCCGACTCGGGTAACCCGCCGCCGACCGACGACTACCTGCTCAAGGTAGACAACCCGCTGGTCGTGCCGGTGGGCAAGAAGGTGCGCATCATCACTACCGCCAACGATGTGATCCACGCGTGGATGGTGCCGGCGTTTGGCGTCAAGCAAGACGCGATCCCGGGCTTCGTGCGCGACACCTGGTTCCGCGCCGAAAAGACCGGCGACTTCTACGGCCAGTGCGCCGAGCTGTGCGGCAAGGAGCACGCCTTCATGCCCATTCACGTCAAGGTCGTGACGCAAGAAGAGTATGCCAAGTGGGTGGCCGAGAAAAAGCAGGCCATGGCGGCTCTCGCCGACGACCCCAACAAGGAATGGACGCTGGCCGAGCTGGTCAAGCGTGGCGAGTCGATCTACGCCGCCAACTGTGCGGCCTGTCACCAGGCCAATGGCAAGGGTGCCGGACCCATCAAACCGCTCGACGGCTCGACCATCGTCACCGACGCGGACCACGGCAAGATGATCCGGGTCATGCTCAACGGCGCGGGCAACGGCGCCATGCCGGCCTGGAAGCAGTTGTCGGACGTCGAGCTGGCAGCGGTCATGACCTATGCCAAAAACAGCTGGTCGAACAACACCGGTCAAGTCGTGCAGCCCAAGGAAGTGGTGGCGGCGCGTCAGTGATTACTTTTAAAGCGACGAGGAAAGAGCCATGAGTGCAGTTCTGGATCATCACGGCGCGCACGCGCACGACCATGACCATGCCCATCACGCACCCTCGGGGTGGCGGCGCTGGGTATTCGCGACCAACCACAAAGACATCGGGACGATGTACCTGCTGTTCAGCTTCGCGATGTTGATGATCGGTGGGCTACTCGCGCTGGGTATTCGCGCTGAGTTGTTTCAGCCGGGGCTGCAGGTGGTCAACCCCGAGCTGTTCAACCAGCTCACGACCATGCACGGCATCATCATGGTGTTCGGGGCCATCATGCCGGCCTTCGTCGGCTTCGCGAACTGGATGATCCCGCTGCAGATCGGCGCCTCCGACATGGCGTTTGCGCGCATGAACAACTTCAGCTTTTGGCTGATGGTGCCGGCGGCAATCATTCTGGTCGGCTCGTTCTTCATGCCTGGTGGCGCGCCCGCCGCCGGCTGGACGCTGTACGCCCCGCTGACACTGCAGATGGGCCCGTCGATGGATGCGGCCATCTTCGCGATGCACATCCTGGGCGCGTCGTCCATCATGGGCTCGATCAACATCATCGTGACCATCCTGAACATGCGCGCGCCCGGCATGACGCTGATGAAGATGCCGATGTTCGCCTGGACCTGGTTGATCACGGCCTATCTGCTGATCGCCGTGATGCCGGTGCTTGCGGGCGCCATCACGATGACGCTGACTGACCGGCATTTGGGCACGAGCTTTTTCAACCCGGCGGGCGGTGGTGATCCGGTGATGTACCAGCACATCTTCTGGTTCTTCGGCCACCCCGAGGTCTACATCATGATCCTGCCGGCGTTTGGCATCATCAGCCAGGTCGTGCCCGCTTTTGCACGCAAGAAGCTGTTCGGCTATACCTCGATGGTGTACGCCACGGCGTCGATCGCCATCCTGTCGTTCATCGTGTGGGCGCACCACATGTTCACCACCGGCATGCCGGTCACGGGTCAGTTGTTCTTCATGTACGCGACCATGCTGATCGCGGTGCCCACCGGCGTGAAGATCTTCAACTGGATCGCGACCATGTGGAAGGGTTCGATGACCTTCGAGACCCCGATGCTGTGGGCCGTGGGCTTCATCTTCGTCTTCACTATGGGCGGCTTTACCGGTCTGATGCTGTCCATGGCGCCGCTGGACATCAACTTCCAGGACACCTACTACGTGGTGGCGCACTTCCACTACGTGCTGGTGGCAGGTTCGCTGTTTGCGATGTTTGCGGGCTACTACTACTGGGCGCCGAAGTGGACCGGGGTCATGTATGACGAGACGCGCGGCAAGATCCACTTCTGGTGGTCGATGATCTCGTTCAACGTGACCTTCTTCCCGATGCACTTCCTGGGTCTGGCCGGCATGCCCCGTCGGTATGCCGACTATCCGATGCAGTTCGCCGACTTCAACGCGATCGCGTCGGTCGGGGCGTTCGCTTTCGGTCTGGCACAGGTGTATTTCTTCCTGTTCGTCGTGTTGCCCATGATGCGTGGCCAGGGCCAGAAGGCTCCGCAAAAGCCGTGGGAAGGCGCGGAAGGGCTGGAGTGGGAAGTGCCGTCTCCGGCGCCGCACCACACGTTCGAAACCCCGCCCAAGCTGGACGCGACCGCGACCCGCATCGTCGGGTGAGTACCCAACCCTGGAGTGAGGTATGAGCACCCCTGAGCAGCGCCGTCAAAACGTCCGACTGGGCTGGATTCTGGCGTCGGTGGCCTTGGCGTTCGCGCTGGGCTTCGTGGCCAAGATCGTGCTGCTCGGGGGCTGAATGCCGCTGGCCTGACGTGACTCGTCGTCAACCACCATGAACCGTCACCTGGAAAACCTCCGCATGACCGGCAAGCTGGTCGTCATTGCCGTGGGCATGTTTGCCTTCGGCTATGCGCTGGTGCCGATCTACCGCGCCATTTGCGAGGTGACCGGCATCAATATCCTGGCGCTCGGGGAGAAGCAGGTGCCTGGCAAGTCGCGCGTCGATCCGGTCAATACCCAGGTCGATACCTCGCGCACCATCACGGTCGAGTTTGACACCAACGTGCGTGGGCCTTGGCACTTCAAGCCGGCGGTCCGGTCGATGGAGGTTCATCCCGGGCAGCTGGCCACGGTGATGTACGAGTTTCAAAACGTGCAAAACCGCACCATGGCGGCGCAAGCGATCCCCAGCTACGCCCCACGGCAGGCGGCCAACCACTTCAACAAGTTGGAGTGTTTTTGCTTCAACCAGTACACGCTGGCCCCGGGTGAGCGGCGAGAGTGGCCGGTGGCGTTCGTCATCGACCCCAAACTGCCCAAAGACGTCAAGACGATCACGCTGTCGTACACCTTCTTCGAAGTCGGCACACCCACCCCGGCGGCGCCCACGGCGGCACTGCCGACGGCAACGGGAGGTGCGTCGTGAAGGGCACCCCTGCGCATCGGCGACCGATCGATTGGTGGGGCACCGTCAAGGCGGTGCTGTGGAGCTTCATCGGTTTGCGCCGTCGGTCCGACTTCGAGCAGGACGTCCAGCGGCTCAACCCCATCGCGGTCATGGTGACGGCGGTGGTGCTGACGCTGGTCTTCATCATCGCGCTGATGTCGATCGTGCGCTGGGTGGTTTCGCCGTGACGCCAGACGTCGATTGTCAACGACCAACGATTCGATACCAAGAGGAGTGAGCATGTCCGCAACCACACACGGCAACACGCCGTACTACTACGTGCCGGGTTTGTCGCGGCACCCCGCCATGGCGGCCTTCGGGCTGTTTTTCGTCATCCTTGGCGCCGGTCAGTGGATCAACGGCGTCGAGTGGGGCAAATGGTCGTTGGCTTTCGGGCTGGCGTGGTGGCTGGTGGTGCTGTACCAGTGGTTCCGCGACGCCGTGGCCGAGAGCGAAGGCGGCTTGTACAGCCGTAAGATCGACATTTCGTACCGCTGGAGCATGAGCTGGTTCATCTTCAGCGAGGTGATGTTTTTCGGCGCCTTTTTCACCGCGCTGTGGTGGGCGCGTGCGCACTCGGTGCCGGCGCTGGGCAATCTGGAAAACAGCCTGATCTGGCCCGACTTCCAGGCGATTTGGCCGTCGGTGCAGGCGGGTGCCACCGCGTCGCCCGCGGGTATCGTCGAGCCGTTCCAGACCGTGGGGCCGTTTTGGCTACCCACTATCAACACGGCGCTGCTGCTCACCTCGGGCTTGACGCTGACGATCGCGCACCACGCGCTGCAAGACGGCAACCGCACCAAGACCATCGCCTTCATGTGGATTACCGTGCTGCTGGGTGCGATCTTTTTGCTGGTGCAGGGCTACGAGTACTATCACGCCTACACCGATCTGAACCTCAAGCTCAGCTCGGGCATTTTCGGTTCGACGTTCTTCATGCTCACGGGTTTCCACGGTTTTCACGTGTTCGTGGGCATGCTGATGCTGCTGGTGATCACGCTGCGGCTGCAAAAGGGCCATTTCACCAAGGATCGCCATTTCGGTTTCGAAGGCGCGGCGTGGTATTGGCACTTCGTCGACGTGGTGTGGCTGTTCCTGTACGTTTTGGTGTACTGGATGTGACCCACGGGCGCAGCAGCCATGAACAAAGCGCCTGCGGGCGCTTTCTTCGTTTGTGTGGGGGTGCGGTGGCGCGGATGGCCCGGGAATCCGGGTGAACCGTCACGGGGTGGTGGGCAAGCCGGTGGGTTGGATCCAGCCCATCCAATGGCTAAACAAAATCAACAGAAACAGCACGATGGACAAGCCGATGCGCACCGTCAACGCCCGTGCCATGCGGCGCGAGCGTTGCGCATCCCCGCTGCTGGAGTCGCCCTTCATCATGGCCGCCAACGCGGCACCCAGCGCACCCACGATGCCCACGAAAGCGACGGCGACCAAATATTTCATGGCTGGAATTATCGAATGAAACGCGTACGGACAGGGCGTTCGCTGGGGGTGACCCTGGCAGCGGTGGTGGGCTTTGCGCTGACGGTGTCGCTGGGCGTTTGGCAGCTCGGCCGTGCCGACCAAAAGCGCACCCTGCTGGCGCAGCAGTTGGCGCAAGTCGGCCAGCCCGCCGCCGATTGGGGCGACGTGCACCGGGCGTTCGAGGCGGGGGAGCTGCCTGCCTGGCACGGGCGAGCGGTGCAGCTGCGCGGGCGTTGGGTGCCCGAGGCGACGGTGTATCTGGACAATCGGCCGATGCAAGGCCGCGCGGGCTTCATCGTCGTGACGCCGTTGATGCCCGAGGGCGGGGAGCCGGGGCTGCTGGTGCAGCGTGGCTGGGTGCCTCGCCGTGCGGACGATCGCACCGCCGTGCCACCGTTGCGCACACCCGATGGCGTGGTGACGGTCGAGGGGCGGCTCGCCCCGCCTCCCTCGCGGCTATTTCAACTGGGCCCCGATGCGGCTGGCCCGATCCGGCAGAATATCGACATCGACGCGTGGGGCGAGCAGTGGCGCTTGGTGCTGGTGCCCGCATCGGTGCAGCAGAGCGCGCCGCCCGAGTCGGCAGCGGATGGCACGCCGTTGCTGCGTGAGTGGACGGTGGTGGCGGTCGATCCCGCCAAGCACGTCGGGTACGCGGTTCAGTGGTTTGGGCTTGCCGCCCTGATTGGCGTTTTGTATGTCTGGTTCCAATTCGTCTCCCCCCGGCGCCGCGCGCGTTGACGCAGCACCCGCTGGTGCGCTCGACCAGCCCCTGACGCTGACCGTGCACAGCTTGCCGTCACCCGGGGCCGGTCTGGCCCGCGACGTGGCAGCGACGCGCCGTGGGCGCTGGAAGATGTTTTTGCTGTTTCTGGTCAGCGCGTCGCCCGTCATCGCGTCGTACTTCACGTACTATGTGATTCGCCCCGAAGGACGGCGTAACTATGGCGAACTGATCGAGCCGCAGCGGCCACTGCCCCCTATCGTGGCGGTGGACGCGCAGGGGCGCGAGGTGCCACTGACGGCGTTGATGCACCAGTGGCTGTTCATCAGCGTGGCCGACAGCGCGTGTGACGCGCAGTGCGAGCGGCACCTGTACCTGCAGCGGCAGTTGCGCGAAGGTTTGGGCAAGGACAAGGAGCGCATGGATTGGGTGTGGCTGCGCACCGGCGACCGCGCGTACCCCGAGCGGCTGCGGGCCGCCCTGCAGACGGCGACCGTGCTATGGGTCGACGAGGCGCAGCTGGCCACGTGGCTGCAGCCCGCGCCGGGGGCGCGGCTGGCCGATCACTTGTACGTGGTCGATCCGCTGGGCAACTGGATGATGCGCTTTCCGCCCAACGCGGATCCGTCGAAGATGCGGCGCGACCTGGAGCGCCTGATGCGGGCGTCGAGCTCGTGGGACCGGCCGGGGCGGCCCTGAGGTGAGTATGGAAACGTGGACCGACTGGACGCCGGTATTTCGGCTCATGATTCTGGGGCTGTTGATCGCCGCCGGGCCACTGGCGTGGGTGTGGCTGCGCGCGCGCGGGGCCAGCACGCGGCAACGACTGCGGCTGCTGAGCGCCCTGACGCTGTTTTTGACGTTCGACTTGGTGCTGTTTGGGGCATTCACCCGGCTCACCGACTCCGGCCTGGGGTGTCCAGACTGGCCGGGCTGCTACGGGGCAGCGTCGCCGATCGGCGCGCACGCGGATATTGCCGCCGCGCAGGCCGCGATGCCGACGGGGCCGGTGACGTTTTCCAAGGCGTGGATCGAGATGATCCACCGCTATCTTGCCACCTCGGTAGGGGTACTCATTCTGGTCATGGCCGTGGCCAGCCTGATCGAGCGTCGGCGCGACCCGACCGTGCCCGCGCTGTGGCCGTGGGTGTCGCTGGTGTGGGTGTGTATACAGGGCGCATTCGGGGCGCTGACGGTGACGATGAAGCTGTTCCCGGCCATCGTGACGTTGCACCTGATGGGCGGGTTGGCGCTGCTGGCCCTGCTGCGGCTGCAAACGGTGCGCTTCGGCCAGGCCGACGCGCTGACCCAGCAGGCAGGCGCGCTCGGCCCCGGCCTGCGGCTGGCGTTGTGGGGGCTGCTCGCGCTGGTGGCGCTACAGGTGGCGCTGGGGGGGTGGGTCAGCACCAATTACGCGGTGCTGGCGTGCCGCGATTTTCCGACCTGCCAGGGCAGTTGGTGGCCCGAAATGGATTTTGCGCGCGGCTTCGAGCTCTGGCGCCCACTGGGTGAATTGCGCAGCGGCGACGCGCTGCCGTTTGCCGCGCTGACCGCCATCCACTACGTACACCGGTTGTTCGCTTATGGGGTGTTGGCAGTGCTATTGGGGGTAGGCTGGGCGCTGCATCGCGCGGGCCTGACCCGGCATGCCGCGTGGTTGTGGGGGTTGGGCGCATGGCAGCTGTTGACGGGCTTGAGCAACGTGGTGCTGGAGTGGCCGCTAGTGGCGGCCGTGGCCCACACGGGCGGTGCGGCGCTGTTGGTCACGCTGCTGGCGGGGTGGCTGGCCGCGGCGTATCCGGCTCGTGCCAAACCAGCCACGGCGCCGATGACAGCCTCGGTGTGGCAGGAGGGGCGGGCATGAGCACGCCGCACACCGCCACCGGGGCGCCACTGCCGTCGACCTGGCGACAGTACTACGTGTTGATGAAGCCGCGCGTCATCCAACTGATCGTCTTTTGCGCGCTGATCGGTATGGTGCTGGCGGTGCCGGGTTGGCCCAGCGCGCAGCAGTGGGGCACGATGGCCGTGGCCTGTGTGGGGATCTGGATGGTCTCGGGCGCGGCGGCGGCGTTCAATTGCCTGATCGAGCAACACATCGACGCGCGCATGCGCCGCACCGCGTGGCGGCCCACGGCCCGGGGCGAGCTGAGCCAGCGCCAAGCGCTGGTGTTTTCGGCGCTGTTGTGCGCGGCGGGCTCGGTGCTGCTGTACGTCGCGGTCAATCCGCTGACGATGTGGCTCACGCTCGCCACCTTCGTCGGCTATGCCGTCGTCTACACCGTCATCCTCAAGCCGTTGACGCCGCAAAATATCGTCATCGGTGGTGCATCGGGCGCCATGCCCCCCGTGTTGGGGTGGGCGGCGATGACCAACACCGTCACGGCCGAGGCGCTGGTGCTGTTCCTCATCATTTTTCTGTGGACGCCGCCGCACTTTTGGGCGCTGGCGCTGTACCGGGTCGATGACTACCGCCGCTCTGGCCTGCCCATGCTGCCCGTCACGCACGGGTCCGAATTCACGCGCCTGCACATCCTGCTCTACACCCTGATCCTGTTTGCCGCCTGCTTGCTGCCGTATCTGCTGCGCATGAATGGGTGGCTGTATTTGGTGGCCGCCGTCGTGCTCAATGCCGGGTTCGTTTTCCATGCCTGGCGCCTGTGGCGCGACTACTCGGACGCGCTGGCGCGCCAGACGTTCCGCTTTTCCCTTATCCACCTGTCGCTGCTGTTTGCGGCCATGCTGGTGGACCATTACCTGATCATGATCCCATGACACGACCGACACGCGCGGATCCCCGCCCCCCATCAGAATCGCACATCGTGCCCCGGCGTGGTGCGCTTGCGCGCCTGCTTGGCGGCGCTGGGGGGGCGTTGCTGGCACTGGGGGTGGCGTGGCTCGGGGGCTGCGGCGAGCGTCCCCCAGCCTTTCACGGTATCGACCTCACCGGGGCTGACTACGCCCAGGGCTTCGATTTGCCCGATCAAAATGGCCAGCGCCGCACGCTGGCCGATTTTCGCGGCAAGGTCGTGGTGGTATTTTTTGGCTACACCCAGTGCCCGGATGTGTGCCCGACGTCGCTGGCGGAGCTGGCCGAGGCCAAACGGCTGCTCGGTGCCGATGGGGCGCGCCTGCAGGGCATTTTCATCAGCGTCGACCCCGAACGCGACACGCCCGAGTTGATGCGCGCGTACATGGCCAGTTTTGACCCCACGTTTTTGGCGCTGCGGGCCGAGCCGCAGGAGCTGTCCGCGCTGGCCAAGGCGTTCAAGGTGTACTACAAAAAAGTCGAGGGCTCGACGCCGACCAGCTACACCATGGACCACTCGGCCGGCAGCTACGTCTACGATACCCAGGGCCGCCTGCGCCTGTACCACCGCTATGGCAGCGGTGCGCAGGCGCTGGCCGATGACGTCAAACGGTTGCTGGCCGAGGGCTGACCGCACCGCGAGGCGCTGCCACGGCCAGCCCCTCAGGCAGACGCCTTGTCGGCTTCGGAAGTGAAGGCGTCGGCGTAGAACGCGTCCTCGGGCAGGCCGGCCGCCGCATAGTCGCGCCGAGCCGATTCCACCACGATGGGCGCGCCGCACGCATAGACCTCGAAGCCCGAGAGGTCTGGGTGATCGGCCAACACCGCCTGGTGCACGAAGCCGGTGCGACCCGACCAGCCGTCCTCGGGCAGGGCGTCGGATACCACGGGGACGTAGGTCAGGTTCGGCAGCGCGGCTGCTGCCTCGCGGATCCAGGCGTCTTGGTACAAGTCGTGCGGGCGACGTCCCCCCCAGTACAGCCACGTGGGCCGCACGATGCCTTTGTGCTGCATGTGCTGCACGATGGCCTTGATGGGCGCGAAGCCCGTGCCCGACGCGAGCAGGATGATCGGTTTGTCCGATGCCTCGCGCAGATAAAAGCTGCCAAACGGCCCCTCGATGCGCAGAATGTCCTTTTCTTTGAGTGCGCCGAATACATGGTCGGTAAACTTGCCGCCCGGCATGTGCCGGATGTGCAGCTCGAGGAAGGGCGTGCCCGCTTGGCTGGTGTGCGGGGCGTTGGCCATCGAGTAGGCGCGGCGCGCGCCGTCGCGCAGCAAAAATTCGACGTACTGCCCGGCGTGGTACTGAAAGGTGTCGTTGGCGGGCAGCTGCAGGCGCACGATCATCACGTCGGGGGCGGCGCGCTCGAGTTGTTGCACGCGCACTGGCAACTTTTTGACGGGGAAGGCGCCGGCTTCGGTGACTTGGCGCGACTCGATCACCACGTCGCTGTGCGCGATGGCGCAGCAGGTCAGGATCAGGCCGGCGGCTTCTTCTTCGGCGCTGAGCGCCTTGGACTGGTGCGGGCCGTGCGTGACGGTGCCGGCGAGCTTGCGGCATTTGCATGAGCCGCAGGCGCCGTCCTTGCAGCCGTAGGGCAGGCCGATACCCTGGCGAATGGCGGCAGCCAGCAGGGTTTCGCTTTCCGTCGCCGCAAAGGTGCGGCCACTGGGTTCGACGGTGATGGTAAAGGTCATACTGGAAAGGTGGCCGTAGCGGCCCAACGAGACTGAGAGATAACATCGATTGTCGCAAATGCCATGGCGCCCCAGGGGCGCATGGGGAAAGGATGCGCATGTTCCATGGATTCGGGGGAGCGCTGCCGGCGCGGTTTCGGCGCCAGCGCGTATTGATCGTGGGCTGCGGCGACGTGGGGCTGCGCAGCGCGCGCCTGCTGTCCGGGCGGGTGCGGTTGCTGGCATTGACGTCGTCGCCCGAGCGCGTGCCGCTGTTGCGCGCTGCCGGTATCACACCGCTGCGCGGGGATCTCGACGATCCGCTAACGCTGCAGCGGCTGGCGGGCTTGGCGCACCGGGTGCTGCATTTGGCGCCCCCGCCGAGCGAGGGACTGGCTGACTGGCGGCGCGACCCCCGCTCGCGTGCGCTCGCGCAGGCGCTGGCGTTGCGCCAACCGCCGGCCGTGCTCGTGTACGGATCGACCAGCGGTGTCTATGGCGACTGTGGTGGGCAGTGGGTGAGCGAAACCCGCATGCCCGCACCCGCCACCCCGCGGGCGTGGCGGCGGTTGGACGCAGAGCGCCAGTGGCGGTTTTGGGGGCGCATGACGGGCGCACGCGTGACGCTGTTGCGCATCCCGGGCATTTACGCGCCGAACCGGCCCGACGGTCCGCTGCCGCGCCTGCAGCGAGGCACCCCGGTGCTGCGGCCCGAGGACGACGTCTACACCAACCACATCCATGCCGACGACTTGGCGCGTGCTTGCGTGCGCGCGCTGTGGCGGGGTGGGCCCCAGCGTGTGATCAACGTCTGCGACAACACGCAGCTCAAAATGGGCGACTATTTCGACTTGTTGGCCGATGGGTTTGGGCTGCCGCGCCCACCGCGTGTGGCACGCGACGGCGCCGAGCAGCGGCTGCCGCTGATGCTGTTGTCGTTCATGAGCGAATCCCGCCGATTGCGCAACGAGCGTATGGGGCGCGAGCTGGGGCTGCGGCTGCGCTACCCCACGGTGCAGGAGGGTTGGGGTTTCGTCGGTGCCTGACACGCCATAGAAAAGGCCGATCGGTTGACGATCGGCCTAGGGTGTTTGGTGCCGGAAGCCGGACTCGAACCGGCACGGTGTCGCCACCGGCAGATTTTGAATCTGCTGCGTCTACCTATTTCGCCACTCCGGCGCACAAGGCCAAAATTATGGCACAGTTCAAACCCTCAGTTGACGCCGCCTGGGCGTCAGCTCCATCCGATACGAAGCGTTCCATGGCTCCACCGTTGACGACCGATCGTTCTACCCCTTCACCGGCGCCCCGCCGCCGTGCGCCGCGACGCTACCCCACCATCGAGGATGCAGTGGGCAACACCCCACTGGTGGCGTTGCAGCGCATCGGTGAGCCCGACAACCGCGCGCGCGGCAACGTCGTGCTGGGTAAGCTCGAGGGCAACAACCCGGCCGGCTCGGTCAAGGATCGCCCCGCGCTGTCGATGATCCGGCGCGCCGAGGAGCGCGGCGAGATCCGCCCTGGTGACACCCTGATCGAAGCGACCAGCGGCAACACGGGCATCGCGTTGGCCATGGCGGCGGCCATCCGCGGCTACCACATGGTGCTCATCATGCCGGAAGACTTGTCGATCGAGCGCGCGCAGACGATGAAGGCGTTTGGCGCCGAGCTCATCCTCACGCCCAAGAGCGGGGGCATGGAGTACGCGCGCGACCTGGCCGAGCAGATGGAAAAGGCCGGCAAGGGCAAGGTGCTGGACCAGTTTGCCAACCCCGACAACCCGCGCATCCACTACGAAACGACGGGCCCCGAGATCTGGAGGCAGACGGGCGGGCGCATCACGCATTTCGTCAGCGCCATGGGCACCACAGGCACGATTACGGGGGTATCGCGCTATCTGAAGGAGCAAAACCCCGCCATTCGCATCATCGGGGCGCAACCGGCTGAGGGCTCGCGCATTCCCGGCATCCGCAAGTGGCCGCCGGAATATCTGCCCAAGATCTATGACCCGTCCGGCGTCGATGAGCTGGTGTACGTCAGCCAGGCCGATGCGGAGGAGATGTGCCGACGCCTGGCGCGCGAGGAAGGGATCTTCGCCGGCGTCTCGGCCGCTGGGGCGTGTTGGGTGGCGCAACAAATCGCCCAGCGCGAGGCCAACGCCACCATCGTCTTCGTGGTGTGCGACCGCGGCGATCGCTACCTCTCGACCGGGGTATTCCCGGCATGAACGGGTTATCCCTGATGGGGTTTTTCCTGTCGAGGCGGCAAGGCGCGGGGTGCCACCGTAAAATGGCTGGCTCTAAACGGAGTTGCGATTGATGAATATCGACCGTGAAGTGGACGCGCGCGGGCTGAACTGTCCGCTGCCGATTCTCAAGGCCAAGAAAGCGCTGGCGGAGATGGCCAGCGGTCAGGTGCTGAAAGTGATTGCGACCGACGCGGGGTCGATGCGCGACTTTCAGGCCTTTGCCAAGCAAACGGGCAACGAGCTGCTGCACCAGGAAACGATCGGGTCCGATTACGTGTCGATCCTCAAGCGTCGCTGAGTGTTCGGTGCCTGATGGCTGTGCCGGGGTATTCCACCCCGAAGCCGCTGGTACCTCCGGTCAAACGGCCCGTGGACGGGCCGTTGCTTTTTTCCACTGCGCGCAACGCGCCACCGGCTGAGGCGTTCTTTTAGTCGCCCAGACGCGCGCGCTGCGCCTGCACTTTGGTCAGCGTCGCGCTGAAGTCGGCCAGGCGCTGGCGCTCCTGCTCGATGACGGCAGCCGGTGCGCGCGCGACGAACGATTCGTTGGCCAATTTGCCCTGCGCCTTGGCGATTTCGCCTTGCAGGCGAGCGATTTCTTTGTCCAGCCGGGCGCGCTCGGCCGCCACGTCGATGGCCATGAACAGGCACAGGCGGGCCTCGCCCACGACTGCCACGGGGGCGGCCTGTGCCGCCTCGGCCCACGCTGCTTCATCGGCAAAGAGGCGCACTTCGCTCAGTTTGGCCAGCGCCTGCAGCACGGCTTGCCAGCGCTGCACGAAGGCGCTCTCGCCCACGACATACAGCGGCAGCCGCTGCGCGGGTGAGACGCCCATCTCGCCGCGCAGGCGGCGGCACGCCTCCACCATCGCTTGCAGGCGGGCGACCTCGGCCTCGGCGTGCTCGTCGATGCGCTGCGGCTGCGCCTCGGGGTAGGGGGCGATGCTCACCGAGGGGCCAGCGCGTCCGGCGACGGGCGCCACCTTTTGCCACAGCTCCTCGGTGATGAAGGGGATGATGGGGTGCGCGAGCCGCAGCACGGTCTCCAGTGTGCGGATGAGCGTGCGACGGGTGGCACGCTGTTGCGCCGCGTCGCCCGTTTGCAGCTGCACCTTGGCGATTTCCAGGTACCAGTCGCAAAACTCGTCCCAGACATAGCTGTAGATGGCATTGGCCACCAGGTCGAGCCGGTAGTCGGCAAATCCCTGCGCGACGGCGGCCTCCACTCGTTGCAGGCGCGAGACGATCCAGCGATCGGCCGCGGAGAAGCTCAAATAGCCGTGGAACGGCCCGCCCGGCGCGCACTGGTCGGGCGTGTGCTCGGCCAGGCCGCAGTCGTGGCCCTCGCAGTGCATGAGCACGAAGCGCGTCGCGTTCCAGAGCTTGTTGCAGAAGTTGCGGTAGCCCTCGCAGCGCTTGCTGTCGAAGTTGATGCTGCGCCCAAGCGACGCCAACGCGGCGAAGGTAAAGCGCAGTGCATCGGCGCCGTACGCGGGAATGCCCTGCGGGAACTCTTTCTCGGTGGCGCGGCGAATGGCCGGTGCCGTCTCTGGCTTGCGCAGGCCGGTGGTGCGCTTCTCGAGCAGCGTCGGCAGGTCGATGCCATCGATCAGGTCCACGGGGTCGAGCACATTGCCTTCGCTCTTGCTCATTTTGCGGCCCTGGGCGTCGCGCACCAGACCATGGATGTAGACGTGGCGAAACGGCACGCGCCCCGTGAAGTGGGTGGTCATCATGATCATGCGCGCCACCCAAAAGAAGATGATGTCGTAGCCCGTGACCAGCACCGTGCTGGGCAGGTAGAGGTCGTAGTCCTTGAGCGGTTGGGGATCGTCGAGGCTGTCGGGCCAGCCCAGCGTGGAAAACGGCACCAGCGCGCTGGAGTACCAGGTGTCGAGCACGTCGGGGTCGCGGCGCAGGCCCGCCTGGCGCAGCGGCTCGCGCTGCGCGGGGCTCAGGTGCGCCAGGTAGGCGTCGAACTGCGCACGGGCGTCGGCCTCGTTGCGCGCCACATAGACGTTGCCCTCGGCGTCGTACCAGGCCGGAATCTGGTGGCCCCACCAAAGTTGGCGGCTGATACACCAATCCTGGATGTTGGCCATCCACTGGTTGAAGGTGTTGACCCAGTTCTCGGGCACGAAGCGCACCTGCCCGCTGGCGACGGCGTCGATGGCCTTTTGCGCGATGCTCTTGCCGCTGGGATCCTGCGGGCTGACCCGCGTCATGGCGACGAACCACTGGTCGGTCAGCATCGGCTCGACGATCTGGCCAGTCCGCGCGCAGCGCGGCACCATCAGGCGGTGGGGGCGGGTGGCCACCAGCAGCCCGGCGGCTTGCAGGTCGGCGAGCACGCGCCGCCGCGCCTCGAAGCGATCCAGCCCCCGGTACGCGGCCGGGGCGTTGTCGTTGACCGTGGCGTCCAGGTGGAAGATGGGGATGAGCGGCAACGCGTGGCGCTGGCTCACCGCGTAGTCGTTGGGGTCGTGCGCGGGCGTGACTTTGACCACGCCAGTGCCGAAGCTGGGATCGACATAGGCGTCGGCGATGATGGGAATCTCGCGCCCGCACAGCGGCAGCTTCACGTACTGCCCCACCAGGTGGGCGTAGCGCTCGTCGTCGGGATGCACCATGACGGCGACGTCGCCCAGCAGGGTTTCGGGGCGTGTGGTGGCCACGACGAGCTGGCCTTCGCCGCTGGCCAGCGGGTAGGCGATGTGCCACAGGTGGCCATCTTCCTCCTCGCTTTCGACCTCCAGGTCCGACACTGCGCTCATGAGCACCGGGTCCCAGTTGACCAGGCGCTTGCCGCGGTAAATCAGCCCCTGTTCGTACAGGCGCACGAAGGTCTCGGTGACCACGCGCGACAGCCGCTCGTCCATCGTGAAGTATTCGCGGCTCCAGTCCACGCTGTCGCCCAGCCGGCGCATCTGCTGGGTGATGGTGTTGCCGCTCTTTTCTTTCCACTCCCACACGCGCGCGACGAAATTTTTGCGCGCCTCCTCCGGCGTGGCCCCGAGGTCGTGCCGGGTGAGCCCTTGTGCCTGCAGCTGCCGCTCGACCACGATCTGGGTGGCGATGCCGGCGTGGTCGGTGCCGGGAATCCACACCGTGTTCGCGCCGCGCATGCGGTGGTAGCGCGTCAGGCTGTCCATGATGGTCTGGTTGAACGCATGCCCCATGTGCAGCGTGCCGGTGACGTTGGGCGGCGGCAGCTGGATGGCAAACGCCGGCGCGTCGGGCTGGGGCTGCCCGGTGCCGCGCCAGCCGGCACGGCCGTAGCCGCGCGCTTCCCACTCGGGGCCCCAGCGGCGCTCCACGGCGGCGGGGTCGAACGATTTGGACAGGCTCTGCAGGCCGGGTTGGGCAACGGAATCGGACATGGCGATCGACAAGGCAGATGGGAGGGCGCGCCCCACGGCGGGGCAAAAACCCTGATTGTAGAAGGCGGGGTCGATGTGACGCACGGATGACGGCGTGATTGATCCCCTCAATGAACGGCATAGACGCGAGCCGCTGGACGTCAGCGAGCCCTGAGGGTACGCTTGCTCCGTGCCGCTGACTGTGGTGGTCGGTGGCGCATTCGAGATACCACCTTACCAGGAGAGACAACCATGCCGCAACTCAAAGGTTCCAAGACCGAGCAGTGCTTGAAAGACGCCTTCGCGGGCGAATCGATGGCCAACCGCCGTTACCTGTACTTCGCCAACAAGGCCGACGTCGAGGGTCAAAACGACATCGCCGCACTGTTCCGCTCCACCGCCGAAGGCGAGACGGGCCATGCCCATGGCCATCTGGAGTTTTTGGAGCAATCGGGCGACCCGGCCACCGGTATGCCGATCGGCACCACGCGCCAGAACCTCGAGTCCGCCGTGGCCGGCGAGACGCACGAGTACACCGACATGTACCCCGGCATGGCCAAGATCGCGCGCGAGGAAGGCTTCGACGAGATCGCGGACTGGTTCGAGACGCTGGCGAAGGCCGAGCGCTCGCATGCCAACCGCTATGCCAGGGCGCTGGCCGAACTGGTCGACTGATCCGCCACCCCGGTAACCCGCGGGGCCGTCGCTGTGCGCCATCCGCCGCGGGTGGCAGGCGCCAATCCCCCGCGGGCCGGTTTTTGCACAACGAGCCGCCGGACCCACGGCGGCCCCCTTCAGGAGACACCCGCCATGGCGCGCGAAGGCAACCTCGAGCCCCCGACCCGACACCCGCTGGACTGGAAAAATCCCGAGTTCTACGACGAGGACAAGTGCTTCGCCGAACTGGAGCGCATCTTCGACATTTGCCACGGCTGTCGTCGCTGCGTGAGCCTGTGCGCGGCCTTTCCGACCCTGTTCGACCTGATCGACGAGGGCAAGACCGGTGAACTCGACGGCGTGGCCAAGGCCGACTACTGGAAGGTGGTCGACCAGTGCTACATGTGCGACCTGTGCTACATGACCAAGTGTCCGTATACGCCGCCGCACGAGTGGAACCTGGACTTTCCGCACACCATGCTGCGTGCCAAGGCGATCAAGTTTCGCCAGGGCAAGGTCAAAGCGGCCGAGAAGTTTCTGGCCTCCACCGACGTGCACGGCAGCCTGGCTGGCATCCCGATCGTGGTGCAGACGGTCAACGCCGTCAACCGTACCAAGCCCGCGCGGGCGTTGATGGAGAGCGCCCTGGGCGTGCACCGCGACGCGTGGATGCCCGAGCTGGCCGCCAAGACCTTCCGCCGCGCCGCGCCCGAGTCACCGACCTCCCAGGCGATCGACGGCGAGCGCACGCCGGGCAAGGTGGCGATTTTTTCGACCTGCTACGTCAACTACAACGAACCCGGCATCGGCCTGGACCTGCTACGGGTGCTGGCGCACAACGGCATTGCGTACACGCTGGTCGAGAAAGAGCGCTGCTGTGGCATGCCCAAGCTGGAGCTGGGCGATCTGCAGTCCGTGGCGGCGGCCAAGGAGGCCAACATTCCGGTGCTGGCGCGCTATGCGCGTGAGGGCTACGCGATCCTGAGCGCGGTGCCGAGCTGCACGCTGATGTTCAAACAAGAGATCCCGCTCATGTTTCCGGACGATCCCGACGTGCAGGCGGTCAAGGAAGCCATGTGGGATCCGTTCGAGTACCTGACCGCGCGCCGGCGCGACGGGTTGCTCAAGACCGACTTCCCGCGGCCACTGGGTAAGGTCAGCTATCAGATCCCCTGTCACGGCCGGGTGCAAAACATCGGCCGACGCACCGAGGAGCTGCTCAAGTCCATTCCGGGCACGCAGGTGCAGACGATCGAGCGCTGCTCGGGCCATGCCGGCACCTATGGCGTCAAGAAAGCGACGCACCCGGTGGCGATGAAAATTGGCAAGCCCGTTTTCAAGGCCATGGCGCAATGGAAGGATGGCAGTGCGCCGGATTACATCAGCTCCGATTGCCCGCTGGGCGGGCACCATATCGCGCAGGGATTCGAGGTCAACCAGTTGGGCACCCCCCAGCTGGCGCATCCGCTGACGCTGCTGGCCACCGCGTATGGGTTGAAGTGAGTCCGAGGCCCGAGACGATCCGACTGGAGCGAGACCATGATCACCACCATGCAACTGACCGGCAAGATCACGCGCGAGACCCTCATGCCACTGGAAGCGTATGCCAAGTGGCGCAAGGTGCACAAGCCCGAGGTGATCGCGCACCGCAAGCTGCGCACGGTGCGTCTGGGCGAGCACTTGAGTGTACAGTTCGAGAGCGAGCTGTCGATGCGCTACCAGATCCAGGAGATGCTGCGCATCGAAAAAATCTTCGAGGAAGAGGGCATTCAGGACGAGATCGACGCTTATGCCCCACTGGTGCCCGACGGCACCAATTGGAAGGCGACCCTCATGATCGAGTACCCCGACGTCCACGAGCGGCGTCGGGAGCTGGCGCGCCTGATCGGCATCGAGGACCGCATGTTCGTCGAGATCGAGGGGCACGGTCGCGTCTATGCCATCGCCGACGAGGACCTGGACCGCGAAACCGAGGACAAGACCTCGGCGGTGCACTTTTTGCGCTTCGAGCTCACGCCCGCGATGCGCGCCGCGGTCAAGGCGGGGGCGGCGGTCAAGCTGGGGTGCGACCACACTCACTACCCGGCGCACGTGCAAATCCCGCCCGAGACGCTGGCGAGCCTGGCTGGCGACCTGAACGATTGAGGGGGCACGCCGTTGGCGCGGGGTGCCGCGTTGGCGGTAGGATACGGGCATGATTTTTTTGCTCTCTCCCGCCAAGGCGCTGGATTACGAATCGCCCCTGACCACGCAGCGCGCGACCGAGCCGTTGTTCATCCCCGAGGCGGCGCAGCTCATCGAGGTGCTGCGCACCCTCTCGCCGCAGCAGGTGGCGGAGCTGATGGATTTGAGCGATACGCTCGCGGCGCTCAACGTGGCGCGCTACCAGGCGTGGCTGCCGGTCTTCACACCCGAGAACAGCCGCCCAGCGGTGCTCGCCTTCAACGGCGATGTGTACGAGGGGCTCGACGCGCGCTCGTTGAGCGAAGACGACCTGGACTGGCTGCAAGCGCATGTGTGCATCTTGAGCGGCCTGTACGGCGTGTTGCGGCCGCTGGATCGCATGCAGCCCTATCGGCTGGAGATGGGCACCCGGCTGGCCACGCCGCGCGGACGCAATCTTTATCAATTTTGGGGTGACCGCATCGCGCAGTACCTCAACGAGCGCGTGGCACAGGACGATGGTATCGTCGTCAACCTGGCCAGCGAGGAGTACTTCAAGGCGGTCGACCTGGCCGTACTGCAGGCGCGCGTGGTGACCTGTGTTTTCGAGGAGCGCCGCGGTACGGGCTACAAAATCATCAGCTTTGCCGCCAAGCGTGCGCGTGGGCTCATGACACGTTGGGCCGCGTTGCACCGCGCGAGCCGTGTCGAGGATTTGCAGGACTTCGACAGCGAGGGCTACCGCTACGCGCCCGAGGTCTCCACCCCCGAGCGGTTGGTGTTCCGGCGCGAGGCGCGTCCCGCCTGAGCGGCGCGGGAGATTCAGCCATGGCGCAGCACGTGACCCCAGAGCTGAAGGCATGGATCGTGCAACAGGCACGCGCCGGCTGCACGCCGGAGTCGGTGTTGCAGGCCATGCGCGCCGCCGGTTGGGAGGAGGCCGTGGCGCTCGACGCCATGGAGGACGCGCTGGAGGGGTTCGTGCGCACGCTGCCGCAGCCGGTGCCGCCCGCGGCACCCGTGCGGCCCCATCTGGTCTTGGATGGATCGCCGCGCGCCATCGACGTGGGCGACCGTATCGTCACCGTCCACGTGAGCCTGCGCCGGCCGCGGCTGGCGGTTTTGGGCAACGTCTTGTCGGATGAAGAATGCGCGGCGCTGATACGTGCCGCCGAGCCACGCCTGAAGCGCTCGCGCACCGTGCAGACCAAGACCGGTGGCGAGGAGCTCAACGCCGACCGCACCAGCGATGGCATGTTTTTTCGTCGCGGCGAGTCGCCGCTGATCCAGCGCATCGAGGCGCGCCTGAGCCGCCTGGTGCACTGGCCGGTGGAAAACGGCGAGGGGTTGCAAGTGCTGCGCTACCGGCCAGGCGCGGAATACAAACCCCACTACGACTACTTCGACCCCAATGCGCCTGGCACCGCGCGCATCACCGAGCGTGGCGGGCAGCGCGTGGCCACGCTGGTGATTTACCTGAACGAGCCGGTGCGCGGCGGTGGCACCACGTTTCCAGACGTTGGGCTGGAGGTGATGCCACAGCGCGGGCATGCGGTTTTTTTTGCCTACGACCAGCCCGACCCCGCCACGCTGACGCTGCATGGCGGCGCGCCCGTGCTGGAGGGCGAGAAATGGGTGGCCACCAAGTGGCTGCGCGAGTCCGAATTCACTCCCTGAACCGATGATGTCCCTGTCTGCGACGCCCCCTGCCGCGGCGGCTGATTTGCCTGGCTTGGCGCAGGCCCCGTTGGGCCGCGCCAGCACGTATATCGACAACTACGACCCTACCTTGCTGTGCCCACTGCCGCGCGCGCCCAAGCGCGCCGAGATCGGCATCACCGGCACCCTGCCGTTCACCGGCGCGGATCTGTGGACGGCGTTCGAGCTGAGTTGGCTCAACCCGCGTGGCAAGCCGCAGGTCGCCATCGCACACTTCACCATCCCCGCCGAGTCGCCCAACCTGATCGAGAGCAAGTCCTTCAAGCTCTACCTCAACAGCTACCACCAAACGCCGTTTGCGAGTGCCGAGGCGGTGCGCGAGCGCCTGCGCGCCGATCTGGCCGAGGCGCTGTGGCGCGGCAGTGACCAGGCGCCCGGCAGCGTGGGTGTGCGCTTGCTCTTGCCGCACGAGTGGGGCGCGCAAACGGTGCAAACCCTGCCCGGCTTGAGCCTGGATCGGCTCGACGTCGATTGCACCGACTACCAGCCCGCGCCCGAGTGGTTGCGTGCCGACCCTGACCAGCCCCCGGTGCAAGAGGTGTTGACGAGCGACCTGCTCAAGAGCAACTGCCTGGTGACCGGCCAGCCCGATTGGGGCAGCATCCAGATTGCCTACAGCGGCGCGCCCATCGACCAGGAGGGGTTACTGCGCTACCTGGTCAGTTTTCGTCAGCACCAGGAGTTCCACGAGCAGTGCGTCGAGCGCATCTACATGGACATATGGACGCGCTGCCGCCCCATTCGCCTGAGTGTGCTCGCGCGCTACACGCGCCGCGGTGGGCTCGACATCAACCCCTGGCGCACGAGCCACCCGCAGCCGCTGCCGACGCACGCGCGCACGGCGCGGCAGTGATCCGCAGCGAGCGCGGGTTGCTGAAAAAACGGGCAGTCTGATGCAGGCCTTGACGCGGCGGGCTTTCCCGGTTTGTTCGGCGGTTTGTCCACAGCCTCGCCCACAGGCGGCGGGGACAAGCGGTCGGCTCATCCGGTCAGCAGCCGTTGCACCAGCTCCACCGTGCTGCGCGCCTGCACCTTGCGCATCAGGCGCGCGCGGTGCACTTCGACCGTGCGCGGGCTGATGCCCAGCACCTTGGCCGCCTGTTTGGCCGTCAGTCCTTTCATGACGAGTGCGGCGATCTCGCGCTCGCGAGGGGTGAGCGCGACCGTGACCGGTCGGCGCGCCGAGAGGTCTTCGAAACTCCAGATGCCGGCGGCGTGTGGATCGGCACGATCCAGCGCACGGCCGCTGACGTGGCACCAGAACGTCTGCCCGGCAAAGCGCCCGCCGACGCGGCGCATGATGCGCTCGTCGCTGTACTGCCCGTGGGCGTTGAGGATGGGGGCGATGCGCTCGCCGATGCGCTCGAACTCGTCGGCGCTGGGATACAGGAGGCGAAAGCTCTGGCCCACGAGCTGTTCGCGGCTGGCGCCAAAGATGTCGCACATGGCCTGGTTGCAGTCGACCATGATGCGGTGGCGCGACAGGGCCAGCCCAACCGGTGCCAGCTCGAAGGCGAGTCGGTAGTCGTCTAGGG